>WSZX01000061.1 GCA_013139935.1 Ardenticatenales bacterium | reverse complement strand
ATCGGCGCCGACACGCAGGGCTCAATTGGCTATATGATTGCCCAGACGCTGGGGAATGAATTCAGACAGCGCGGGATCAAACGGCCGATTGCCAGCATAGTGACCCAGGTCCTGGTAGACCGAAGCGACCCGGCATTCCAAGACCCTACCAAGGGGATTGGTGGTTTCACGACCGAGGAAGAGGCGCGCAGGTTCGAAACTGATGGATGGCGCGTCCTGGAGGACGCCGGCCGAGGATGGCGCCGGGTCATCGCCTCTCCCATCCCGCTCAGGATAGTGGAACTGGACGCCATCCGCACGATGACGGAGCAGGGTTTTGTCGTTATAGCCGTAGGTGGTGGCGGCATCCCGGTGGTTGAGGACAAGGACGGCAACCTGGTCGGTACTCGGGCGGTGATCGACAAGGATCGGGCGACCAGCTTGTTGGCGCAGGAACTCATGGTGGACCTGTTTCTCGTCTCCACGGCCATCGCCCAGGTGGCCATCAACTTTAACGAACCTAATCAGAAATGGCTGGGCAAGATGACGGCCGCCGAGGCGCGCGCCTACCACGCTGAAGGTCATTTCAAACCCGGCAGCATGGGGCCCAAGATTGAGGCAGTGCTCTCCTTCCTGGAAGCGCACCCGAAGGGCAAAGCACTGATCACCGATCCGCCCAACATCGCCCGCGCGCTCGACGGCAAGAGCGGTACCTGGATGGAGGCGTGATAGGAACGTGTGGAAAGAGCCCACCGCGTGGGGAAGAGATGTACGGATGGGATAGCAAAGGGAATGGCGCCTTGCACAGTTTCCAACACCCTCTGATAGTAGATTTGCGGAGCCAGAAAACGGTGTTAGACTGTGGGCAGTCGGCGACAGGCAACAGATCACGGGTGAAGGGCAGTATCGTTGTTTTCCATGGAGGCTTCACCGATTGTCGCTGGCTGAACAAAGTGGAATCACGGGTTCACACTGGGAGGTGATGCACCAGCAACAAACAGCTATTGCTCGTTAGACGGTAGCCCATTAGCCTTTTACCCTAGGAAGGAGGAGTAGGAATGTTGTCATATAGAATGCGGTGGCTGTTGGCCACCCTGGCGATAGTGATTCTGGTACTGGGTGCGTGTGAAAGTGCCGAGCCAACAGCAGAGCCTGTCGTCGAAGAACCGGTTGAAGAACCAACAGAAGAACCCAGCGCAGGATTCCAGATCCCGGCCATCGAAGAGGGCAAGTTCAATGTTGCGATGGTCCTCATCGGCCCCCACGACGACGGTGGCTGGAGCCAGGCCCACTATGAGGGGCTAACGTACCTTGAGAAGAATGTGCCCGACACCCACATCGCATACATCGAGAACGTCCCCGAGGGCGCCGAGTCCGAGCAGGTTTTCCGCAGCCTCTCCCGCAAGGGCTTCGAGCTCATCTTTGGTACCTCCTTTGGATACATGGATGCCATGGAGATTCTAGCCGACGAGTTCCCCAACACCATTTATATCCACATCAGTGGCTACAAATCGAACTCGGAGAACTTTGGCAACCTGTTTGGCGCAATGGAGGATATGAAGTACCTAGGCGGCATGCTGGCTGGCTCCCGGGCCAAGATGGACGGCAACCCCAAGCTGGGGTACATGGCCACCTTCCCCATCCCGGAGGAGGTCCGATTGGGAAACGCCATCGCGCTGGGTATGAGAGAGACGTGTCCCGAGTGCACCATGGATGTGCGGTGGATCAACACATGGCATGACCCCATCATTGAGAAAGACGCAGCCGCCTCCCTCTTTGACGCCGGCGCGCAGGTGGTCTTTACTGGCGCAGACACCCCGGCCGTGGCCGACGTGGCTCAGGAAAAAGGCAAGTGGGGCGTCACTTATGACTGGTATGGTTCGTGCAAGGTGGATGCCTGTCTCACCGCTCCCTACTGGAACTGGGGCCCAGTCTATTCCGAGATCGCCGAGCAAGTCATTGCCGGGACCTACGAGGTCGGCTGGCACTACTTTGAGGCTGACACTGGTGGCTTGGCCTTGTTCGGCTTTATGGAGGGCGAAGAACTGCCGGCTGGCGTTGCCGAACTGCCGGAAGAGGACATCCAGTTGGTGCGCGATACGCTGGCCCAAATGCTGGCAGGCGAGTTTGACCGCTTTGATCTGTTCAGCGGCCCGATCTATGACAATCAGGGCAATTTGATCATCGAGGAGGGCAAAAGCTTCAGTTACAGCGATATCGACCAGTTCCCACCGGGCGCGCCCGGCCTGGAGTGCGAGTACTGCATGTACTGGTGGGCGGACGGCATCACGGCCGAACTGCCCGCATTGTCCGAGTAGTACTGGCATAGATAGAGGTTTGAATAACGGGGCCGGGGAGTACTCCCCGGCCCCAGTTCTCAACCCTACGCAGTAGCGGCGGAGGTTCTGTGGCGCCTGAAGCGGTTAGCGCTGTTGAGATGCGGGGCATTGTCAAGCGTTTTCCCGGCGTGCTGGCCAACGACCGGGTGGATTTTGGATTGCTTCAGGGTGAGATTCACGCCTTGCTGGGCGAGAATGGCGCAGGCAAGAGCACACTGATGAACGTCTTGGCCGGCCTCTACCGCCCGGATGAGGGAACGGTCCGGGTGCACGGAGAATCGGTTGACTTTCGTTCCCCGCGTGATGCAATTGAAAATGGCATCGGTATGGTGCATCAGCACTTTATGTTGGTTCCCTCGCTGACGGTGACAGAAAACATTCTACTGGGCCTACACGAGCCTCGTTTCCGGATGCAACTGCCAGCGTACCACGAGCGGATTGCAGCACTCGAAGAGCGATTTGGGCTCAGAGTGGCTCCGGAGGCAAAGATTTGGCAGCTCTCGGTAGGGGAGCAACAGCGGGTGGAGGTTCTCAAGATGCTCTACCGGGGGGCAGAGGTGTTGGTAATGGACGAGCCGACGGCTGTGTTGGCTCCGCAGGAGGTAGACGAGCTTTTTACCACGCTCCGTTCAATGACGGCTGAGGGGAAATCCATCGTCTTTATCAGCCACAAACTGAACGAGGTGATGGCCATCTCCGACCGGATTACCGTCCTGCGCAAAGGGCGCATGGCCGGCCCTCCGCTTGACACCGGATCCACTGGCAGGGAAGCGCTCGCCGAACTGATGGTCGGCCGCAAAGTACTATTTGAGATATCGAAGGATGTGCAACCTCCCGGCGACCTGGTGATTTCCATTGACAACCTGAACGCCGAGAACGACAAAGGGCTTCCAGCGCTCAAAAGAGTCTCGCTGCAGGTTCGATCCGGCGAGATCTTGGGCCTGGCTGGGGTGGCTGGTAACGGGCAGTCCGAGCTGGCGGAGGTGATTACCGGCCTGCGCCCCTGCACGGCCGGCCAGGTCACCATCAACGGTGAACGGGTCAGCAACCTGCCGGCCAGAGCCGCCATCGATGCCAACGTAGCTTACATACCCATGGACCGAACTGGTGTGGGCACTTCTCCCAACCTAAGTATCACTGACAATCTGATTATGAAAGCCTATCGGCAGCCGCCCATCAGCAAGGGTTGGTCCATTGATGGTCGAGTCGCTCGCAGGCACGCCACGAAACTCAAGGATGAATACGCAATCATTGCTCCTTCCATTGATACTCAATCCCGCCTCCTCTCGGGCGGCAATCTCCAGCGGGTCATCTTGGCGCGCGAGATGTCTGGCGAGCCCCAGGTGATTGTTGCTGTTCAGCCTACGCGCGGGCTGGACGTGGGCGCTATTGAAGGGGTACAGCGCTTGCTGCTGGAGCAGCGCAAGGCGGGTGCCGCAAT
>WSZX01000529.1 GCA_013139935.1 Ardenticatenales bacterium | reverse complement strand
CTACCAGGATGGGTCGGCCTACACTAACGGTCAACCTAACGAAGCGCAGATGACATTCAAGCTGCACTATGCCCCAAGCTGGCTGGGATTGGGTATCCTGAAGACGCTGATTTCGCCTGGTATCAGCATCGCGTTAGCTGCGCTGGTGATTCTGCTGCCCGGGTGGGCGCTGAGTGTCTATCTGCTGCCATCAGAGAGATTCGACTGGCGGGTGCGATTCGCTTTGGCCCCGGCGCTGGGCGTCGCCCTCTATCCAGTAATCCTGGCCTGGTGTCTGCTGATCAACGTGCAGCCGGGCGCCATTATGGTGTGGGGTACCGCCTTCTTGAGCGCGGTCATGCTGATCATCCGCCTTCGCCGCTTGACACCGGCCGAGTTGGCGGAGCGCAGGAAATCTGCCTGGCGCGCGTGGCAGACATCTGGCGCCTGGTGCAGTGACTTGACAACCCTCTTGGTCATCGCGTTGATCGTGTTCGCGCTCTTTGTGCCGATCCAGCAATTCGCCGCCCCTCTCTGGGACGACTCGGTGCAACACGCCGTTATCTCCCAGCGGATCTATGAGCATGGAGGGCTATTCGAATCATGGGAGCCGTACGCCCCATACAGAACACTGACCACTCACTTTGGCTTCCACACAACGGTGGCTGCATATATGTGGGTAACCGGTACGCATGTAGCCAAGGCGATGCTGATTGTGGGGCAGCTTGTGAACCTGGTGGGCGCTCTAGGCCTATACGCTGTGACGCTTTTTGTATCTCGCAACCGCTGGGCCGGAATCGGAACTCTGATCGTGGTAGGCTTGTTCTCGGTCGTGCCGGCGAATTACACCAACTGGGGACGATACCCCCAGTTGATGGGGCAAGCAATCCTTCCGGCAGCAATCTGCCTTGTGTGGGCGGTCGGCGAGTCGGGGCGACGGTCCAGGGGATTGATCCTTGCTGCCGGACTGGCTGCGGCCGGCATGACCTTGTCATACTATCGAACGCCGTTCCTCTACGCCCTGTTCTGCGCCGCATGGCTTGCCGTCCAGGCCATTCCCGCCTGGCTCAATCGGAAGCGTGTATGGTGGCGCGACCTGCTCCGGCTGGGGATGGTAGCGTCTACGCTGGTCGTGCTGATAGCTCCTTGGGTCGCAATGGGCCTTACCAGGTTCTCTCAAGCATCGCCGGCCATGTCAGGTCCGTCGTCTCCACCTCTAGATCTGTGGAAAATGTATGAACCCTGGTGGAGACACGCGGGCTATCGTGCGCTCCTACTGGGCGCCCTTGCCAGCAGCCTGGTGGCCATGCTGCTGCGTCACTGGCGGACCGTGACGCTGACGGGATGGCTGGTTGGATTCCTCCTCCTTCCCCTGGCTTCTTCCTACACCCGGAACAACTCGTTCCTGTTTGCTACCATGATCGCAATTTACATTCCCACAGGTCTGCTGCTTGGCATACTCATCGGTCTCCTCGCCCGGGTCCTGGTTCGTCGCACCGGACTGCCTGTGCGTCTACTAGCGATACTGGCAATAGTGGGAGCGGCCGCCTACGGAATGCTAGGGATGTTGCGCACCCTGGACCCTCAGTACGCGCTCGTCACATCGGCCGATCTGGAGGCCATGGAATGGATCAGAGAAAATACACCATCCGACGCCAAATTCCTGATAAACGGCATCCTGTACACCGACGGTCACTCGGTAGTTGGCGGCGACGCAGGTTGGTGGCTGCCCATCTTTTCTCAGCGGGCCAACTCAATCCCGCCTCAATACGCTATGTTCACGGCCGTGCCAGTCGAGCCTGGTTACACTCAAAGAGTCAACAACCTTGTGCACACCTTGCTCGCTAACGCCCCAACGACACCCGATGCGGTACAGGCCTTGTGTGAATTTGGAATCACACACGTCTACATTGGCCAGCGGCGTGGCATGGCCGTGGCCGCCCTACCAGTGTCCATCCGGCCGGAGAAACCCATGTTGGACGTTGACGAACTGGAGGCGAGCAACCTATTTGACTCAATCCACCGGAATGATCGCGTCCGCGTCTTTCTCTTTGATCGCACCGTATGCACCGGTCAAACTCCGGGAGCGAGCAGTCCGGGAGAGTAGCGGCGAGCCCGGTCGAACCTCTCCCGACCAATCAGGTGACGAGAACCGGCGACGGAACTGGAAGAGTCCGTGGGCGGGGCGGAGAGCTGCGACGAGTGGATGCCCAACCCTCGCCAGACAATGTTTCGGCAGCACTCCTTGACAAACAGATGATCCTGACCATACTCACTCCTCAATGAAACCAAAAGAGCTGCATGGCAGGCTGAGAGCGCCCGGCCGGTGGGTCATTCTCACAGCAATTCCAGTGGCGTTTCTGGAGGTGATGCGTTGGGCCGCCGGTGAACCCTTTTCACCCACCCATACAGTCATTCGCTGGTCATTGGTGGCGGTCGTACTCGTTGCGGCTCGGTTTGGGCGACTGCGGCGGACGGCCGACGGCCGTTGGTGGTGGCCGCGGCGCGCTCTGGTGGTTGCGGCCGTGACGGCAGCGGCCGTCCTGGGTTATAGTCAGACCCAAGGCACGAATACCTGGTTGGCCTGGCTTGCACTCGGAGGCCTGTGCGCGTGGCTCCTGATACTCGCCGAAGGGTGCTGGGCCTGGCAGCCGGTCGTTGACCGTCGCTGGATACGGTTTCTGGCCCGGGGTGCCACAGTGGGCGTAACCATGGCATTCGGCGGCTTGGCTCCGATCCTCATTGACCAGGTGGAAACCCGATTCTCCGAAGAGGAATTCTTTGCTCTTGTTTCGGCCGTCGCCCTCTCGTTGTTCACCGGCCTACTGCTCGCAGCACACCTAAGGCTGTCAGCCAATGCCAGGGACCGAGCTGCCCGGCCTGGCCTGTGCCTGGACATCCGCTGGGTGTTGCTCGGGCTGATTCCCTTGACGATTGCGGGCGGCTGGGGCACGGTGAGAGCCTATCAAACCAGCTTCTATCCGCCGGTGGCGCCTACCTTTGAGGGGATATCCACGGCTACGCCCTTCCTGTGCGCACAAGCGCCGGTGGAAGATGGGGCCTCCACGAACAACGCCGCGGTCCTCAATCGACTGCTGGCGCTCGTGGAGGCGAATCCCAACAAAGGGGCGCCCGAGTATGGGATGCTCGCCCTGACCACTGGGAGCGCCAAGTGGACCGATGCGTTCCGAAATGCCATTCTGGCGGATGCAGGCGAGAATCGATTCGCCGGACCTGCCCACAGCGTCAAGTCCACGCAGTTTCACGCAGCACTGCACGTGTACTACCTCTGGAAAGTCGAGGAGAGCTTCCCGGGTCTGTTCACCGAGGCGGACCAATCGGTGCTACGCGCCTGGCTGGCCGCCGTCAATGACCGGGCACTGACCGTTGAGTGGGTTGACTGGATGTACGCGCTAGCGTTCTCCAAGTGGCCGGAAGGCCCGTACGAGAACCAAGAGAATGGCGCCGGTCTACTCGCCATGCTGGAGGTCTCTGGCTATGCG
>WSZX01000342.1 GCA_013139935.1 Ardenticatenales bacterium | reverse complement strand
AAGTCCCCCTTCCTCAAGGGCATATTCGACGCCGATATCCGCCTGCAAGAATCGCCCTTCGCGCAGCAGGAGAGCCTTCTCACGAGTAAGCATCTCAGGAATGGTTTCACTCGCCAGCAGCCTTTGCTTGTCGGCCGGGGGAACCTGCAGCAAGACGGCCGCCAGAAAAGCAAGCAGTACCGGCTTTGTCGGCATTTCGGCAAGCTTGATCCTATCCTCTGTGAGTTCGCCAAAGAGCCTGAGATAGCGCTTCAAGTGCAGTCGAACACAAGCAGCCTGCCGATAGGCCGCGTCCATTTCTTCGCCGCGAGGCGGCAGCACCTTCACCAGCCCGCTGAGGTAAGGTTGGTCGTGCAGCAGGGACAAGATGCGGAAACGCTGATATCCAACGGCGACGACGTCTAGTTCGCCGTCTGGGAGTTCGGTCACATCGACAATGATGGCGGACGTTCCAACGCGGTGCGGCGCTGCAGTTCCTTCCGATCTGCAGCCGTACGGGTTCAGGACGACCCCAAAGGGCTTCCCGCGGCCGATAGACTCCCTCACCATCAGCTTGTGCCCCTCGTCGGCAATGTGCAGCGCGAGCGGCATCCCTGGAAACAGAACGACCTTCAGGGGCAAGATATCCATCGTATCATTTTAAAGGATTCAGGCGAGGTTGACAAGGGATATGCATCCAGTATAATAACCTCGATCCAGCGGTCGTGGCGAAACTGGCAGACGCGCTAGGTTGAGGGCCTAGTGGCCGTTAAGGCTGTGCGGGTTCAAATCCCGCCGACCGCATGAGAGCCCTGGTTGGTGACCGGGGCTTTTTGGTTGCGCTCATCGCCCAGCTTCTGACCATGTTCATCGAAACGAATGGTCCAGGTAGATCGATGCCAGAGCGAGGAACAGTCCCCCGGAGCTACGACGTTTTTCGGCGCGGCCTGTGGACGACGACTACCGGTCACGTGATCGAGGAAGCGTATGTCTCGATCTTTGTCAACGGACAGGAACTGGTCACAATCATGGCCACACCCCGCCAACAGGAGTACCTGGCTGTTGGCTACCTGTTGACCGAAGGGATAATCACCCATCGAGACGACCTGTTGGATGTCAGCGTGGCTCCGAACCAAACCTGCGTGGACGTGTGGCTGAAAAAGGAGTTAGCCCTGCCCCAACGTCGCATCCTCACGTCGGGCTGTGGCAAGGGGACAACCTTTGACACCTTGTCCCCTCATCTTCCGCCGCTGGTCTCCAACCTGCGGATGACCCACGGGCAGTTGGTGGACCGGCTAGGTGAATTGCAGGAACAGGCCCAGCTTTACCGCCGAGCCCGAGGGGTTCATGCGGCCGGCCTCGCCACCCAATCCGCCCTGACGATGTGGACTGAAGATGCAGGACGCCACAACACGTTGGACAAGCTGGCAGGCCGTTGTCTGCTCGAGGAGATTGACCCCAGCGGCCACGTCCTGCTGACTTCCGGTCGGATCAGCTCTGACATGATTAGCAAGGTGCGCCGGATGAACATTCCGCTGGTTGCATCCCGCACTTCCCCGACAAGTCTCTCCGTGCTCTGGGCAGAGCGGTGGAACATCACGATCGTGGGTTACCTCCGGCCGGACCGAATGCATGTCTACACTCATCCGGAGAGATTAAGGTGAAATTGAAGTGGGAGCGGGAGCAGAGAGATGAAGGTTGAGCACTATTCTCGTACGGCGGCCGAACCGGTCGAGGGGGTGCCCGGCGTGACTGTCCGCTGGGTGATAGGAGAAAAGGATGACGCTCCCAACTTTGCCATGCGTATCTTTGAGATCGAACCGGGACATTCCACTCCCTACCACCAGCACGACTGGGAACACGAGGTCCTTGTACTGGACGGTGAGGGAGTTGTCCGCCAGGAAGGCGGCGAATTGCGCATCCGGGACGGAAGTGTTGTCTTTGTGCCTGGCATGGAGATGCACCAATTCGCCAATCGGGGCGAATCGGTCCTGCGCTTTGTCTGCCTGGTGCCGATCTAGTCGTCTCTCCCGTCATTCCCGTTGCCGCGCAGTTGGCCGCTGCTCGCTTGCCATGTTCCACCCACAGAGATCGACGACGAGCACCCGCCATTGACCTACCCTGGAACTGATCCAAAGAGGCTGCTCCACCGGATTCTTACGGTGCCTGTCGCACTAGAGTCAGTGCCCGGATGGATCATCCTGTTGGTGCTCGTCGCTCTGGCGACTTGCGTTGGCCTCGTGTGGCGCAGCACCCTTCCGCTCGGAATCTCTACCACTGGGTGGCTCTCTTTCGCCTTGCTTGACTGGGGATTGCTGACCGGACTGCCGCGGACTCGCCGTTCTTTTGGCCCGATTCACCCCTCCCTCCTGGCACTGGCCATCCTTCGAGCTGTGCTGGCTACCCTGCTGCAGTCAGCGGGCAGCGTCTGGCTGGCTCTGAGCGCCATGGCGGCACTCACCGGGCTTGTCTGGTACACAACCTGGGTGGAGCCATTCCAAATCCGGGTCACTGAGCGCAAGCTGGCCTTCTCTCAATGGTCGCCAGACACACCGCCTCTCCGCCTGCTGCACCTGAGTGACCTGCATCTGGAGAGAAAAGGGCTGCGTGAAGAGAGATTGAACGACTTGATGGCGGAACTCTGCCCAGATCTGATCTGCTTCAGCGGGGATATCCTGAGTTTGTCTCACAATCTGGACCCGCGAGCGATTGCCGACGCGCGCGCCGTCATTGGCCGCTGGCGCGCGCCGCTGGGAGTATACGCTGTGACCGGCAGCCCCCTGGTTGATGTGCCCGAGGCGGCCGCCTCGGTGCTGGAGGGGCTGCCACACCTCCGCTGGCTATGCGACGAATCCGTGATCCTGAACCCCAACGGTCGGCCGTTGGCCCTGGTCGGGTTGAGTTGCTCCCACAATCCCGCCGCTGACGGCCGAAACCTGACGGCCGCGCTGGCAAAGGTCCCGCCAGACACCCCGGTCATTCTCATCTACCACTCCCCTGACCTGGCGCCCTATGCAGCCCGCTCCCGAGTGGACTTGCAGCTTTCCGGTCACACCCACGGCGGCCAGATCCGCGCCCCCTTTTTCGGGGCAATCGTCACCAGTTCGGTTTATGGGAAGCGATTCGAAATGGGGTGCTACAAACTCCGGCGAGCCGGCGCGCAACCACTCACGTTATACGTCTCGCGCGGAATCGGAGTTGAGGGTGGCATTGCCCCGCGAGCTCGCTTTCTTTGCCGGCCGGAAATCACCCTCTGGACCCTTGGAGCAGCCACTGAACCAGCGCCAAGGGCTTAGAGCGGGGCGGCAACGCTGCTAGATACGGTCCTTGTTCGGCCGGTATTGATGCCCTGCATCAGTACCGCCTCCCGCCAGCAACTCAAGCCCGTGAGAAAGAGCGGGTAGAATCGCATTCAGATTCTCCCGAGCCGCCTTGGGGCTGCCGGGCAGGTTGACAATCAACACCCGGCCGCGTATGCCGGCAACCCCACGGGACAGCATGGCAAAGGGGGTCACCTCCAAACTGGCCAAGCGCATCGCCTCCGCCAGACCGGGCGTCTCCCGTTCAATCACCTGCCGGGTGGCTTCCGGCGTCACATCACGGGGAGCAAAGCCCGTCCCGCCAGTGGTGAGGATGAGATCCATCCGGTCGGAACCTACCCACTCTAACAGCTTATCTCGAATCGCATCCAGTTCATCCGGAATGGTGACAGCCAACTCCACCTCTCCCCCCAAAAGCCCGGTCACCATCCGCTGAAGTAGAGGACCGCTGGCATCCTGATACTCACCGGCCGACGCGCGATCACTAATGGTCAGAACCCCAACTCTAATCCTGCCCATCCTCGATCCCAGCTACTCGTGGGGAACCAGTTTGAGCCAATCCCCACCAATTCCGTCTTCCGTGACGCCATAGTAGACGCGGATGCTATCCCCCTTTCGCTGTGCGAGGTCGTAGCGCATCACCCCACTCCGCTTTTCCGCCTTGATCAGCGCGATGTTACCCTCCCACTTGATCTGAGCCGGGTCAACTGGGTGCTCTTCCTTCTCCTTGATGGCATAGTGCCACAGACGCCGGGCGGACTTCCGGGTGACATTCTTGACCACGTTATTGTTGCGCAAGTCTCGCATTTGGTGATAGTTCTGCCCTTTGCGTGTTTCGGTGTGGATGATTTCCACTCCAGTTCGGGGCGGCGCCGTTTTCCCGGCCTCTGCCGGCAAAGGCTCGGCCGGCGCCGAGACAAGCTCAGGCATTTGGTCCGCCAGCGTTCGCCGCACCAGTGCAACTATCTCATCTCGTACCGCCAGGCTGGTCTCAGCCTCGTCGCGGACGTAGATCTTGTTGTCGTCAATCGCATGGGGCGGATCAGAGCCACGCGGAACAACCAGCCGAATCACAGAGACGCCACGAGTTTCCTGGATATCAGATTGAATATCTAGCTCGGGAGAGATCTTTTGCTCGATTTCCGCCAGCAGGGTCCTGGCCATTTTGGCCGGCTGGCCAACCCCAGCCGGCGCCTTCTTTGGGTTGCTGCTCACCCCGACGTATACGGCGCCGCCATTGGTGTTGGCGAACGCACAAACATCCGCTATGATGGCGTACAATCGGCCACCCTGCTTGGTGGCACGCTCGTGGAACGACTGCACGATGCTGGGGCCCTCTTCCCTCGCCGACTGAACAAAATCGAGCGGGGCCTGACTGGCCCGATAGGGTCGGGTCCGAGAGAAATCGTTGCCTTCGAACACCTCCAGCAACGCCGCAAACGAGACTTGCGGCAGGAGGATCTCTGTCATCCGTTCCCCGACCCCGATGCTCTTTCTGTCTCTTGGCAAACCCACTAGTCTGTGCGCGTCCGAGCCCTGTATACAGCGCATTGGGCGCGGATATTCCGGCTTGCGCCCGTCAAAGAACCGGGCCGTGGCAAAGCGGCCGTGCTTGTCCAAGTCAGTTACTTCAAGCGCATGCAAGTTGGGATCCTGAGTATAGGCTATCTTGGTCTGCCCGCCGAAATCCAGGCCGCGCATCGCCACGCCGTGTGACGAGTTGGCGTGCGCGGCAATGACCAGTCCCCCAGCATCACGGACAATCCTGTAGAATGTCGTCACATCGCTGGTGGCGCCAACCGTCAGACTCCCTTCATCCAGCTTGTCCGGGGGGACGCGGAGCGACACCAGCAGAAACTCAAGCTCCCGAACAGTAGTCTCTGGAGAAAAGATGCCGAGGATATGAAAGCCAAGAGTGGCGGTAAACTCTACTCCCGGCAGAACCAGGAGCTTCTCCCGCAATCGGCGATACTCATTCAGCCGCCACTTTTCGCCCGATTGAATCCGATCGCTCCGCTCCAGGAATTCTAGATCGGCAATCTCTTTCAGCATCCCCCGGTAGCCCGCCACCGTATTGTGGTCGGTAATCGCAAGGATGTCCACGCCTCGCGCCTCGCACGCCTGGAGGATATCAAGGCAAGTCACGTTCTCCTGCTGATAGTCACTCGAAGCCGGCGTATGGATGTGCAAATCCATGCGTTTCCACTGCATCTGGGAATCTCGTGGTCTCTTGCTCACTAGTTTCAACCTCTTGATGAGATAGTTTCCGGTCGCGTCTGCACGGCATCCACTGCCCCCGCCACCCAGAGGGCGCGGCGCAGACAGGCGGCTGAGCGCTTGCGCTGCTCAGCCCGCCCGATCGCTCAACTTTTCGGACAACTTGGCCGACAGTTCGGTGGGAGAAAAGGGTTTGAGCAAAAAGAAATCTGCTCCACCGGCCAAGGCTTCTTCTTTCAGATCTTTTCCAGATGTCACGATGATCACCTTGCTCGCCAGGTCACCATCGGCACGAATGTCACGCACCAGATCAAGACCGTCAAAGCCAGCCAGGTGGCAATCAATGACAAACGCATCTACGGTCTCCTCCCTGGCTAGCTCCAGAACAACATCCGGCCGGGGCGACTGGCTGACTCGGAAGCCATCCATCTCAAGAAACATCTTTAGCAGCCGAACAGTCTCGCGATCGTCGTCAACTACCAATATGTGTTCCATCCAGCTCTTCCTTCCCGTCAACCAGGGCCACATCAAACACCTGCTGCACGCGCTCAACCAAGGTGAAAACCAGACTG
The DNA here is from genome assembly GCA_013139935.1 of Ardenticatenales bacterium. Classification (GTDB taxonomy): domain Bacteria; phylum Chloroflexota; class Anaerolineae; order Promineifilales; family UBA4811; genus GLR113. Next base: position 3,194 of record WSZX01000342.1, on the reverse strand, counting down.
CTGCGGACTTCTTCCGGCACATCATCCAGGTCGGTTTCATTCCGCTTGGGCAGGATTACCTGTTTCAATCCGGCTCGGTGTGCAGCCAGTACCTTCTCCTTGACACCGCCGATGGGCATGACCAGTCCACGAAGAGTGATCTCACCAGTCATGCCAACAAGAGGGCTCACCTGGCGGCCGGTGATCAAGGACATCAGGGCAGTTGCCATCGTCACTCCTGCTGACGGGCCATCTTTGGGAGTCGAACCGGCCGGAACGTGAATGTGGATGTCATGCTTGGCGAAAAAATCGTCGGCTATGCCCCATTCCGGTGCTTTGGAGCGGACATAGGTCAACGCCGCTTGGGCCGACTCTTTCATCACGTCGCCCAGTTGGCCAGTGAGGAGAAAGCCCTTGCCGCCTGGCATCTTGGATGCCTCCACAAACAGGATGCTCCCCCCGGCCGGGGTCCAGGCCAGCCCCGTCGCTACCCCGGCGATCTCAGTCCGCTCGGCGACCTCCTCAAAGAATTTCCGCGGGCCCAGATAATCGGCGAGTTGATCCGCGTCAACACGGGCTGTCTCCGTCTCACCCCCGGCAACTCTCACCGCCACCTTGCGACACACGGTCCCTATTTGCCGTTCCACGTTGCGGACCCCCGCCTCACGCGTATAGTTGCGCACAATCAAACGGATTGCATCCTCGGCAAACTCGACCTCCCCTTCTCGCAAGCCGTTCTCGGCAAGCTGGCGCGGAATCAGGTAGCTCTGAGCTATACGGACTTTTTCCGTTTCGGTATAGCCGGAAAGATGCAGTATCTCCATCCGATCGCGCAGCGGCCCAGGGATAGGGTCCAGCAAGTTGCCGGTGGTAATAAACATCACCTGTGAGAGATCAAAGGGAACATCCAGGTAGTGATCGCGGAACTCCCGGTTCTGTTCTGGATCGAGCACCTCCAGCAACGCTGAGGACGGGTCTCCCCGGTAATCCGTGCCCAGCTTGTCGACCTCATCGAGCATGAACACGGGATTATTGGTGCCCACCCGCCGAATCGCCTGGACAATCCGGCCAGGCAGAGCGCCGATATAGGTGCGCCGGTGACCTCGAATCTCCGCCTCATCGCGCACGCCGCCCAGCGACTGACGAATGAATTTCCGGCCGGTCGCCCGGGCTATGGACTGGCCGAGAGATGTCTTTCCCACACCAGGTGGTCCCACAAAACAGAGGATGACTCCCTCCCGTTCGCGTCGTATAGCATCCACATACTCGGCCTCTCCACTGGGCTCACCCTCGGCCTCGCTCTCGGCCTTCCGATCCAGGCGCAGCTTGCGCACCGCCAGGTATTCCAGAATCCGTTCCTTGACGTCCTCCAATCCGTAATGGTCTTCATCCAGTACAATTCTGGCGTGCTCTATGTCCAAGTTGTCTTTGCTGCTGATCTGCCAGGGCAGGCTGGTGAGCCAATCCAGGTAGGTGCGTATGACCCCATACTCCGCCGCAGCACTGGGGAGTTTGGATAGGCGGTCTAGCTCCCGACGAGCCTCCTTCTCTGCCTCTTCCGGCATGCCGGCCTGGTCGATTTTCGCCCGGAACTCGTTTACCTCAACCGCCTGCTCGTCCTCTTCTCCCAGCTCCTTCCGGATCGCCTTCATCTGCTCGCGCAAAAAATACTCGCGCTGTATCTGTTCCATTTCACCCTGGGCGTCACTCTGGATCTTTCGCCCCAGCTCAAGTACCTCAAGCTCTTTGCCCAGGATCACCATTAGGCGACGCAGTTTTTCTGTGACGTTGTCGATCTCAAGTATCTCTTGAGCGTCCTCAAGATCAATCCGAGTATAAGTGGCAATTGCATAGACAAGCTGGCGCGGGTCCTCAACGTTGAGGGCAGCGGTCAGCAGTTCGCCGGGAATGCTCGGCACCAACTCTGCCAGCCGCCGGAACTGCTCAAGCACATTGCGCATGAGAGCTTCTGCTTCTATAGTCTCATCTACCGCATCAGGCGACACCGTTACTTTGGCAGAGAGGTATGGCTCTGTAGCGGTCCACTCGCTGATCTTGATTCGCTCCAGGCCCTGCACCAGCAGGCGAATGGTGCCATCTGGCGCACGAAAGAGCCGGTGCACGGCCACGGCGGTCCCGCAGGTATAGACCTCATCAGGGCCAGGCTCCTCCAACTCGGGATCCCTGCTGGATACCAGACCAATGATTCGACCGCCGGCGACCGCATCGTCCACCAACCGGATGGAGCGGGACTGACCAACGTTCAACGGCACGGCCGTAAGTGGATATACGACCACACCTCTCAGCGGCAGAATGGCCAACTCCGAGGGGATATGATCGTCCTCGGATGTCGCAGACTCGCTGTCGGGCAAAGGCGGTTGCTCCTCCACTTCTGGTTGCGTTTCCGCTTCTTTGGATTCATCCACCATAGCGATTACTCCTCCGGCTTCCCCAAGGGAACCCCCGACACTACCGGGACTCGATGAACCTCCTGCTTGGGCATCACAACAGTCAAAAAACCATCGTCATAAGATGCCTCTACCTTCTCTGCATCCACGGCCGTTGGCAATCGCACCTGGGTCCGGAACTCCCCGTAGCGAATCTCCATCTGGTGGTACGCTCCCCTGGGGCCCGAATGCTTGCGAGTTCCAACCACCGTCAGCACCCTGTCCGAAATCGAAACGGACAGACACCCATCCTTCATGCCGGCCACCTCGATATGGGCAACAAAGGCATCCTCCATCTCGCACAGGTCGGTGGACGGCCGCCATGCGTGTGAGTGGCGGACGATTCCCCGGCGACCGGCCGGGTCTGGTTCGAAAAACGTCTGCTCAACCGTACGCAACAACTCGATCCTTGGGGACACGGCCCTTACCACAGAACTCATCTCTGCCAACTCCTGACGTCACTCATGATCACTGGCCACGATTGTCTCGGGGGTTTGGGAAACGATGCTTCACGCCCTGGTACAAGTCGACTATTCGATTCTACCACACTTGCGAGTTTATCTCAACGCCCACCGCCGAGCCCGGATGGTTACCCATCCGCTTCCCACCGGCGAAGAGAAACGGATCCCTTTTTGCGGCGCGGAACTGGAGAGTGAACACCATCTTTTCTGTTCTTCGACCCTCTCTTGGAGTATACTAGGCCTCGTGGCATCTCTGACAGTTAAGGTCACCACACGGGCTCTTGAGCTGGGTTTTGACGCCGTGGGT
>WSZX01000028.1 GCA_013139935.1 Ardenticatenales bacterium | reverse complement strand
CCCCGGCTGACATACAGAGGGGGCGCCTTGACTTGTAGCTCTGAACCGGTCGGCACCTGCATGCCAGCCTTGTCCACCATCTGGCCATCCACGGTCACCTCGCCAGCCATGATCAATCGTTTGCCCTGCTCCCTGCTGGAAACCAGTCCGCGCTGGTGCAGCAACCGATCAAGACGCTCTTTCATCGATCACTCGTCGCCGCTTTGTACTGGTTCATAAACCACCTGGCATTCTTGTGGCCCTTCAACACTGCGCTGTGAGGGTGTGGAAAAACGCGCTGTCAGATCAAGCGGAGCGCCACATTTATGGAGATGGGGGATGCAGGGAACAATGCTCCCTACACCCCCCCCGTCTTTGCCTCTCACAGCACGAGTTCCGCGAGTGTGCTTGGCTCTGTGGCTGATTTTCGACACTCTCCGCCGTATGTCGGTACAGGACAGGTGCACCCGGTACAGTGCACTGATTCACCACTCAAAAGGGAAAGTCATTCCTTGACACGTGCTTTGAGCACCTGCCGCCAATAGAGCAGTGTATCAGCCAGTGTCTGCTCCAGGTTGAGCTCTGGCTCCCAGCCGGTGCAGGCTTTCAGCCGCTCCGCGCTGCCCCGCGTTATCGGCACCTTGGATGGGCGCTTTCGCCGCTGGTCGATCTCCACCCGAACCGGCCGGTCGCACAACGCCAGCAATCTATCGAGGATTTCCTGAATGGCATACGCTTGGCCGGAGCAGATGTGGTACGCGACGCCCGGTTCGCCATGTTGAGCCAACAGATCATATGCGCGCACCACATCCCGCACATCGGTAAAGTCCCGCTTGGCGGCTAGATTCCCCACGCCGATGACTGGCTCGCGTTCTCCGTCCATGATCTGCGCCAACTGGCTGGCAAAATCAGGAACCACAAAGCCAAGACGCTGGCGCGGTCCAATATGATTGAACGGTCGGGCTTCGATAACCGGCACGCCGTGGGTTCGGTAATATGCCTGTCCCAGGTAATGGGTGGCAACCTTGCTGACCGCATAGGTATGCACGGGGAAAAATGGCGAGTCCTCAATGAGTGGCATTTCTTCCTCTGACCGATTGCCATAGACCTCGGCCGACGTGACAATCAAAACGCGGGGCGGCGTCGGGCGCAGTCGAGCCGCCTCCAAGACGTTGACCGTCCCTTTCACGTTCACGTCAATGGTGAGGCCGGGATTGTGAAAGGAATCGCCCACTGACGCCTGACCGGCCAGATGGAACACCCAATCCGGTTCCGCCCTCTCAAACGCGCGCAGCACATCTGCCCGGCTGGTCACGTCGCAGCGGATCAGATCCAGCTCGCCACGCACGGTGTACAGATTCTCCAGGCCCTCCCCCGGCAGTTGAGTGCCAGAGATTTCATGCCCGGCCGCCGCCAGACGCTCGGCCAGATGCGAGCCAGCAAAACCAGCAATCCCTGTGATGAGAACACGCATGGGTCACTCCTCTTGTACTTGTTAAAAACAACTTGGCCTTTTGCGGACGCGGAGTGCACCTGATTCTGCATTCAAGGCGGGAAGTTATTTCTTAACAAGTGCTTGTGACAACCCTCCACTTGGGTTCTGATACCCATTATATCCCCGTTTGGTTGCCCTGTCGCGTGTCACGTGTCATTGACGGCCAGGCACTCCAACCGTATAATGGGCCGTCTGACGAGCACCAGACGCGAATCCCACGAGGAAACCTTATGGTACGCGAACTCCTCAAGACCATGCGCCCCAGGCAATGGACCAAGAACATGTTCTTTCTTGCCGCGCTGGTCTTTGACGCCAAGCTGTTCGATCCTGACTACCTCATCCCCTCGATTGCCGGCTTTCTGCTCCTCTGTCTCGCCTCGGGGACCGTGTACCTGATCAACGATCTGGTGGACCTGGAAAAGGACAAGCAGCATCCCGTCAAGCGCAACCGGCCGCTCCCCTCCGGCAGATTGCAACCAAAGACGGCCGTCATCGCGGCGATTCTGTTCATTGTGATCGGGCAGCCGCTCGGCTACTTGCTTGACCCCGGCTATGGGCTCATCCTGAGCGGCTATCTACTGCTGCAGATCTTGTACTCTTTTCTGCTAAAGAATATTGTCTTGATCGACGCTCTTTCGATTGCGGCCGGCTTTGTGCTGCGCGTGGGCGCGGGCGTAGCGTTGGTCGACGTGGAACGATTCTCTCCCTGGCTCTTTGTTTGCATGACCCTCCTGGCGCTCTTTTTGGCATTCGGCAAACGGCGGCACGAATTGGTGCTGCTCCGGGAAGATGCCAATAACCACCGTGCTATCCTGAACGAGTACTCGCTTTCCCTGCTCGATCAGATCATTACCATTGTAGTAGCGGCGAACATCATTGCTTATGCGCTCTATACCTTCTCCGCCGAGGGACTGCCGGAGAATCATCTCATGATGCTCACGATTCCGTATGTTCTCTATGCCCTGTTTCGCTATCTTTACCTTATTCACGTGAGGGGGCAGGGAGGAGCACCGGAGGAGATTCTGCTGGGCGATAGGCCCTTTATTGCCAGCGTCTTTCTGTGGGGAGCCAGCGTGTTTGCCATCTTTTACGTCCTGTGACCGTCAACCCGGTTCCCCGCCGCCCCAGCAGCGCTGCGGCTCCCGGCAAAGTAATCCTCTTCGGCGAGCACGCGGTGGTGTACGGCCGCCCTGCGATCGCCGTGCCGGTAGCGCAAGTGCAGGCCACGGCAACCGTTGCAGCCGCGAGTGCTGCCGGCCTGGAGATCAGGGCGATCGATCTGAAACGCACCTTCCCATTGGACCAGGCCCCGGCCAATGACCCACTGGCCGCCGCGATTCGGGTCACTCTGGAGCATTGGCAGTCGCCCGCGCCGCCCGCAGTGCTCACCATCAGTTCAACCATCCCCGTCGCCAGCGGCATGGGGTCGGGTACCGCGGTGTCCATAGCCATCATCCGCGCCTTGAGCAGTTACCTGGGAGCAGTTCCGGATGACGAGTTGGTTTCGAACCTGGCTTACGAGGTGGAAAGGCTCTATCACGGCACCCCGAGCGGCATCGACAACACCGTCGTCACGTGGAACAGGCCGGTCTATTTTTCGCGAGACCGATCCGTTCAGACCCTGCAGATCAAGACTCCCTTTGATCTCCTCATCGCTGATACCGGCGTCCCCAGCCCGACCAAGATGACCGTGGCGGAGGTGCGCGCCAGGTGGCAGAACCAGCCAAGTCACTATGAAGAGCTGTTTGAGAGGATCGGCCAGGTGACGAAAGCTGCCCGGGTGGCCATTGAGAGCGGGCAGGTGGACCAACTGGGGCCGCTGATGACTCGCAATCAGCTTCTTCTCGAGCAGCTAGGTGTCTCCAGCCCGGAACTTGAGTCGCTCGCCCAGGCGGGACTGGCAGCCGGCGCCGACGGAGCCAAGCTCTCTGGCGGGGGACGGGGCGGAAACCTTATCGTTCTGGCTCGGCCGGAGGCAAGAGCAGCGGTGCGCCAGGCTCTGCTCCAGGCAGGGGCGCCCACTGTAATATCTACGGTCGTGATGTGAGCGACAGATCGGCGAGTACACCGCTGTTCACAACTGGCCCGCCTGCCGGACCGTGGGAGACGGGTTCCTTGGCAACTGCGAACACGCCATATCCTGGCCTGACCTTTCTCAAGCTGGGCGGCTCTCTTGTCACGGACAAGACAAGAGAGGCCACACCCAGACCAGATATCCTGCAGCGGCTGGCGGCCGAAGTGCAGGCGGCGCGGGATGTCCGCCCGGAACAGAAGCTGCTAATCGGGCACGGCAGTGGTTCGTTTGGGCATTTTGCCGCCCGACGGCACGGCACCCGCGAAAGAGTACGCACCGCTAAAGAGTGGACGGGTTACGCTCAGGTGAGTCGGTCGGCCGCTCGCCTCAATCGACTGGTTGCAGACACCTTTTCGGATGCTGGTATCCCCATTCTCAGTCTTCAGCCATCTGCATCGGCCCGCTGTCAAGACGGAGAGCTTCAGTCGCTGGCGCTGGCAGCCATTCACGCCGCATTGAGGGTTGGTTTGATCCCCCTTCTTTATGGAGACGTGGCGCTCGACAATGTCCGTGGGGGAACCATCATCTCGACCGAAGAGATCTTTCGCTTCCTAACCCCTGTCTTGCGCCCCGATCGGATTCTATTGATCGGAGAGGCCCCAGGTGTGTTGGATGCGGCGGGTGACACAATCGACGCCATCCGGCCGTGCCAACTCGACTCGATCGCCGCCCAACTAGGAGCCTCCCACGGGGTTGATGTCACCGGGGGAATGCTCGGCAAGGTGACCGCTATGCTAGAGCTGATCGCCACCTGCCCATCTCTCTCTGTGCGCATCCTCTCCGGTTTGCCGGCCGGTGAGGTTCAACGAGCATTGGTCGACCCCAGCTACTCGACCGGGACACTACTGGCTGCCTGACCGGACCACACCCTGAACGGCAGTCGCTGGATTCGGGAATGTCCCGGATTCCAGCACCCTGGCCACCCTCAGTACCGTCAGTCTTGGGGGCTGGATCTGCG
>WSZX01000276.1 GCA_013139935.1 Ardenticatenales bacterium | reverse complement strand
GGTCTACGCCACCATTACCTATTTCCTGCGTTATCAGGAAAAGGTGGAAGCATACCTGGCGCGGTACCACGAATATGCGCAGTTGGGCTGGCAGGAGCAGCAGCGAAACCCACCCGAGTTTGTGCTGGAACTGCGTCAACGCATGGAGCGCACCCGGCAGTCACTGATGGCGGAACGGGGTCCCGGATACCTGGCGCCACCTCAGCAATGACTCGCCCCCGCTTTCTGCTGGATGAGCACATTTCCCATGCAGTGCAGAGTCAACTGTTGCGGATTGATGCCCGGATGGAGGTCCTCGCCATTGGGCAGCCTCTGGCGCCACGGAAAGGTACCTCGGATCCCGACCTCCTGGCCTGGATTGAGAGCGCGGGCCATATTCTGGTCACCGCCAACCGCCGCACCATTCCCGAACACGTCCGGATCCACCATGCGGCCGGGCGCCACCTCCCTGGAATCCTTCTCGTGCGCTCTGGCGCCGGCGTAGGCCAGCTCATCGAGCAACTCTACCTGATCTGGGCCGCGTCTGATGCGCAAGAGTACATCGATAGGGTCCTCTATTTGTCCCTGTAGCGCGTCCTTGCCCACGTGGGCGGCCGGCTGGTATTCCTCGATCTGTGCGCCGAGCCTACCACCCGCCCGCGGGCCGATCCCTCCACCTTCCCGTGCCTTGACTGGGCAAGACTCGCCCAATCTCCGCGGTGGCGGTATAATTAGCCCCTGTATAGGCTCGGTTCCTAAGAGGTATTGGGTGTCAGGAGCGCAGTCGAGAGAGATCGACAGTGCTGCTGGCCGGGCAAGCCTGTGTGCCCGGGAAGAACGGCAGCAGCGGCGAGATCGACCTCAATCGGTGGGCGACCAACATGGACGGATGCAGAAATGGAGCTAACGGCCGAACGCGAACGGTACGCAACCGCCCTGGCGAGTGATCTGGACCTCCTGGTGCAGCAACTGAGCCATATGCCGGCCGTGCACAAGGTCATTCTGTTTGGATCCTATGCGGCCGGACGCCGCGATCTGCTGACCGATCTGGATATGCTGGTGGTCATGGATTCCGACCTGGATTTCGTGGCCCGGGGCGCCGAGTTGGCGCGGCGTCTGCGAGCTGGAGTTGCCCTCGATTTGCTCGTGTACACGCCCCGGGAGATGGAACAGATGAGCCGGCGGCCGTTTCTGCGCCACGCACTGGCGTCGGGGAGAACGCTCTATGAGAAAAGATGCCCGTCATGAGGGACGACGCTGGATACAGCAAGCTCAGATCGATCTGAAATGGTCAAGACATCTGCATGCGGAGGGCGCCTACTATCTGGTCTGTTTCCTGGCGCAGCAGGTGGCCGAAAAGGCGCTGAAAGCCTACATCTATGCCCAGGGAGAAGAGCTGGTCGTGGGACACTCTGTGCGCCGCCTGTGCCAGCGTGCTGGCGAGTACGATGACCAGTTTCGGCATCACTTGGACGAGTGGGCTATTCTGGACAGCTACTACATTCCAACCCGCTATCCAAACGGGCTTCCGGATGACATTCCGGCGCGGGTGTACAATCGGCCGGCGGCCCAGAGCGCGCTCACCCTGGCGGAAGCGGTTGTCGCCGTGGTCGAAGACTGGTTCACGCGCACCCGGCCGCCGGCAGACGGAGAATAGGCGAGTGTACGTCCTTTTTGCTGGATGCCATATCAAAAGGGCCATCGTGGGTGGAGCAAACCGCAGGCGCGGACTGGGCCATTCACCGCAAACTAACCTAGCGAGGTTCTGTGTTCCGACGCCATACCGTTAACTATGCCATACTTTCGCTGGCCCTCGACGCCAGCCTGACCTTGCTCGCCTGGCTGGCGGCCGAGGCCCTCCGGCTCGCCCCGCCGTCGCTTCCCTTTCTGCAGGTCTACGAGCCGCCCGACCTGCCGTGGTTCTTTTACCCGCTCCTCCCGTTGCTCTGGATAGCCGTCTTTTTGCTCCTCTCCGTCTATGATCCTCGCCGCGCCTCCACCGCGGCCGACGAGTTCCAGACCGTGATGGTCGCCACTGCCGTAGCCTCCCTCTGTTCGGCCGGCCTGCTCTTTCTCAGCTTTCGCGGCGTCTCGCGCTGGCTCTTTATCTTTTTCGTCCTTCTCGACCTCCTCTTTCTCACCGGCTGGCGGGCGCTCGCGCTGCTTGCCCGCCGCTTGATCAAATCGCCGCCCAGCCGGAGCCGGGTTCTCATCGCCGGCGCGGGAGAGGTGGGCCAGCAGATCGCCGATCTGGTGCGGAGATACACCCCCGGCCGCCTGGAACTGGTGGGTTATCTGGATGACGATCCGGTCAAGGTGGGCAACGGCCTGCCGATTCTGGGCACGCTCGACCAAGCGCGCGAGATCATTCAGGCGCATGTGGTGGACGAGGTGGTCATCGCGCTGCCCCGCCGGGCGCACGAGCGTCTCGGCCGGCTCGTCACCGTCCTGCACGATCTCCCGGTCCACGTGCGCGTGGTGCCGGACTACTTTTCACTCGCCCTTTTCAAGGCCGGCGTGGAGGATTTCGCCGGCATCCCCATGATCGATCTGCGGGCGCCCGCCATCAACGACGTCCAGCGCCTTTTCAAACGGATGTTCGACCTCGCCCTCGGCGGCGCCATCACTCTACTGGCGCTGCCGCGGATGGGCCTGGTCGCCCTGGCGGTCAAGCGGGACACGCGCGGACCGGTACTGTTCCGGCAGCAGCGAGCCGGCGAGAACGGCCGTCTCTTTCCCATGCACAAATTCCGCTCCATGGTCGCCGATGCCGAAGGAAAACAGGGCGAGGTGAACGAGTTTGATAAAGAGGGGAACCTGGTGTTCAAGAAACGAGACGACCCCCGCATCACCCGCGTCGGCCGTATCATCCGTCGGCTCAGCCTCGACGAACTTCCCCAGCTGTTCAATGTCCTCCGGGGCGATATGAGCCTGGTGGGTCCCCGGCCCGAGCTTCCCTGGTTGGTGGACCAATACGAGC
>WSZX01000528.1 GCA_013139935.1 Ardenticatenales bacterium | reverse complement strand
CAGGGCCCGTAATCCCGCTCCCCGGGCATCAATCAGCGTACCATCAACGTCAAAGAGGATCAGGTGCATACCGCGTTACTCGTCAATCGGCCCAATTGTACGAGACGTGAGCACTCGGGTCAATCTGGCCGATTTCGGTGGGTACCCCCAATTAACTCGGACCCATCCCCAACGGGCCAGGGGATACCTGGATGATCTCATCGTAGCGCCGCCATTTGAATCACCTTTCCCTCAATGCGGGACTGCTCGGCCGCGAACGCCATGAGGTGGCTTTCCAGAGCACCGCGGGCGCCACTGGCTGCGGCTGGCTTCCAGTCACCCCTTATCAGGGCGGCAAAGGCGCTCATCAACCCGGCGTCGCCGCCGCCGTGGGCTGCATTCCCCAGGCGCAGCCCCTCGGTGAGCAGGATCCGTTTCCGTCCTGTTCGCTTGTCAAACAGTTCGATCCGCTGCCGGTGCAAATACATCTCGCCAATCAACGTCGCCTTGCTCCCGTCGATTCTGATGGTGCGCCCTTCCGCGTAGGAATGACCATGCATGATCAGCGTCGCCGTCACGCCGTTCTCAAACTCGATGTTTACGTGCTGGTGGTCGACGACATCGTTATCGCAGTGATAGACACACCGGCCGTACGGATTTGAGGAATCGCGGATCGCTTGCAGCCGGCCTTTCCTCGTGAAATCCGTCGTCACCACGCTTACCGGCCAGCCGCTATACTCTGTTAACTGCCTGAGCGGCGTCACAACGCGCGCAAGCTGCTCTGTAAGGGCCGGCTGTCTTTCGAGCAGTTTGGCCACCATCTTTAAGAATCGTGCGTCCGACATCCGCGCGACCTGCAAGAGCGGCCCGAGGCGGACATAGATATCGATGGCCGAGTATATGCAGTCTGGCTCGATAGAGCAGTTGTCCGTGCACCGTCTGGGGGCGCCTGGTGGTGCGTGCTCGGATCGAAAATGCGAAAGGCTGCCAAAGGAACTGATCTGGCGAGCCCGGGCGCCTGCAAACCACTGCAACAGGTCGAAATCGTGGCAACCTTTGGCCAGGATCAGCGCGTTGCCGAGGTCGCATCTCCGCCAGTTGCCCCGGACGTACGAGTGCGCCATATGCCAATAGCTGACGTTCTCCCGCTGCGACAAGCAGACGAGTTCTCCTAGCTCTCCAGACTGGATGACCCGATAGATCGTCTGGAAGAACGGGGCATAGCGCAGCGAATGGCAGATCTGCAGATGCAAGCCCTGCCTCTCGGCCGTGTCAACGAGTTGCTTGCACTCCTCAGCGGTGGGCGCCATCGGTTTCTCGAGGAGAACGTGGTAACCGCTTTCCAGCGCTGCAAGCGCCGGCCGGGCGTGCAGACGATCCTGAGTACAGATCAAGGCCGCATCGCCCATTTTGGGCTGCTCCAGGAGTGGCTCCCAGGTTGGGTAGCAGCGATTCAGCGGTATCTGATGTTGTTGGGCAAACGCATCCCGGCGCTCCTGCAGCGGCTCGGCCACAGCCACAAAACGGATCTCATCAGGATGCTCCAGGGCATAGTGGCCATAGGTGTCTTTACCACGGTCCCCGGCGCCGATCAGAACGGCCTTGATGGGTTGAGCAGCGGTCATCGAACGGACTCCTTCCGAGTGAGACCCAGGCCACAATCCAAGTGCCCTGAACGATACCAAAGAATCGCATCTGCCGTCACGTGACATTCCTCAGCGATTGGCGACCGTGCGTAATCGGCCGCCGAGCCGGGATATGCAATCTCTTCCGATTCTCCGCTGCCGCGGTCCACGCATCTCTTCAGGCGGTTCACTCTGCTAGCCAGTCAGATGCATCCCGCTGGATGCAGGATCCAAACCGTTGTTCTCAATGACCCGGGCGAACCAACGCCCACTCTCCTTGATCGTGCGTTCCTGGGTGTCAAAATCGACGAAAACCAGCCCAAAGCGCATTCGGTAGCCGAACGCCCATTCAAAGTTGTCCGTCAACGACCAGTGGAAGTAGCCCTTTACCGGGATACCCATCTCCAAGGCGCGATGCACCTGGAAAAGGTGATCGCGTAGGTAGCGGATGCGGCGATAGTCGCGCACTTGACCGTCGTGATCGACATCGTCGGGCACCGGGATGCCATTCTCTGTGATATAGATCAAGGGAGGGCGATAATCATGCCACACGCGCGTGATGGTCTCATACAGACCCTCCGGATATATCTCCCACATCATCGAATACTCGTTGCCCTCTTGCTCGACAGGCGATGCCGCGATGATCGGAAAACCCGGATCGTGCCTGACGACAGTGCGCGTGTAATAGTTCACCCCGATGAAATCGATCGACGCGCTCATCTGCCTGAGGTCCCCATCCTTGATCTCGGGCATCAGCGGGCCAAGCATTTCCCGCACGTCTTCCGGATACTCTCCGAGCAGGATCGGCTCGAAAAACATCCGGTTGCGGATTCCATCCAAACGGCGTGCGGCCTGCGTGTCCTCGTCGGTCTCAGTCGCCGGATGCATGGGGCTATAGTCCAACGTGATGCCGACCTTTGGTGGCTGCCTGGAACACGTCCGCAGCACATCAACCGCCAGGCCATGAGAGAGCAGCAAGTGGTAGCCGACTTGAAATGTCACCAAGGGGTCGGTGATGCCGGGGGCATGCTCCCCCATAAAGTGCCCCAGAACTGAGAGGACAAAGGGCTCGTTGTGAGTGATCCACCGGGTCACCCGGTCACCGAGTCTCTCAACCATGAGGCGTGCGAATTCGGCGAAATGGTAGGCGGTTTCGCGGTTTGCCCAACCGCCGCCCTCATCCTGAAGCGCCTGCGGCAGGTCCCAGTGATGCAGAGTGGGAAATGGTGTGATTCCCTGCTCCATCAAGGCGTCTACCAGTCGATCGTAGAAATCGAGTCCCTTGGTGTTGATCTTGCCCTTGCCCGCCGGCAGAACACGTGACCACGCAATCGAAAACCGGTATGCGTTCAAACCTAGCTCCGCCATGATGCCGACATCGCCCGCATAGCGATGGTAGTGGTCGGCCGCCTTGTCGCCCACATGACCCTGGTAGACCCTGCCCGGTGTGTGGCAGAACGTATCCCAGATACTCGGGCCGCGACCATCTTCTTCGCACGCGCCCTCGATCTGGTAAGCGGAGGAGGCTGCCCCCCAAACGAAATCATCGGGGAATCTGATCATAGCCATGGTTGTCTAGACCTCCTGGGCTGCCCGTTCTCGCAATTGGCGGCGCAGCGTTGCGATGTCATCCGGGATCACGAAAGCCGTGAGGGCGAAAAAGGCGGCACAGATCAGCCAGGTGGACGTGCTGATCACGAGAATCGCAGTCTGCAAGGAATAGTTGACGGCAATCAGCCCGGCGATAAGAGGCGCAAGCGCCGCGCCGGCCGACTCGATAAAGTACTGAATGGCAGATGCGGTACTGCGCACCTCTGGCAGCGTGACGTCATAGATGGTGGAGATCATGTTCGGCGCCGGGATGGGCATAAAGAACGCGGCTGCTGCCAGCGTGATCATAAACAGACCTCGATCTGCCAGTGGGAGGTTAAGCGTGACCACCATTAGCAGCGCACCCAGCAGGACAGCCACGGTGCTGACGATGAGTCGACCGCGCGGCGTGTGTCTGAATAGGAAATCACCGATGGTGCCCCCCGTCAAGTACCCGCAGGTCATCGCGAGCACCGCCACGACCATCGTCGCCATGATCTCCTCCGAAGCATAGTCGCGCTCGGTCTCCAGGTAGCTAAAAAACCAGTAGGTTATCACATTCCACGGAAAGACCCCGAAGAAGCCCTGGATGAAGAGTAAGCGCAGGGTGCGCTTGCGAAACAGTCCCTTGGCAGTTGCCCATTCAAAGCGATAGGTTCCCAATTGCTCCAGGTCCGCAAGCTCGGGCTCACTCTTTCCTCGCGGGGGTTCGCGTACCACCCGGTAGATCAGCACGGATAGGACCAGACCCAGGGATCCGGTGATGATAAAGACGCCGCGCCAACCGACGGCCTCGCCGAGGAAAAGGCCCAGAAACATTCCGAGCAGATATCCGAGCGGCATGGCGGTCTGAAGAAGACCATAGATCCTGCCCCGCATCTTGGGCCCAAAGTAATCGGAAATCAGACTGTACAGACCTGGATAACTGGCGTCGTCAATTCCGGTCGAGGCACGCGTGGCGAGAAAGCTCGGATAGTTGGGGACAATGGCGCTTAGCCAGGTCGTCAATCCCCACAGGAGGGAAGCCAACGCGAGAAGCTTGGCGCGAGCAAAGCGATCATAGAGGATACCCCAAATGGGGTACATGAAAGCACCGACGATCAACGCACCAGTGAATACCGCACCCATCTGGGCTTCGTTGATTCCAAAGGTGTCCATGATCGGGGTGGTGAGCGGGCCGATGAGGAGTTTGTCCACTTGATGCAGCAGCATGAAAGAGAA
>WSZX01000483.1 GCA_013139935.1 Ardenticatenales bacterium | reverse complement strand
CCTTTCTCAGCAAGCTGGTGCGCACTCCAAGCCTCTCAACCCAGGAGGGAAAGGTCGCACAATTGTTGGTGGATGAACTCCTCAGGGTGGGGGTTACTGATGTTCGGATTGACCGGATTGGCAATGTGGTCGCTCGGTTGGGAACTAGTACGCAGCGTGGAACGGAGGATGGTGCGATCACACGGCGGCCGATGCTGCTCTACAATGGGCACATGGACACTGTTGGCGTCACCGATCGGGCGGCCTGGCACCGTGATCCCTGGATGGGGATAATAGAGGGAGGAGCGCTGCATGGCATTGGCGCGTGCGACATGAAGGCTTCGCTCGCCGCCATGGTGTACGCCGCGAAAAAGCTCCTCGATGCCGGGGTACACCTGGCAGGCGAGCTGGTTATGGCATTTGTGGTCCAGGAAGAACCCTGCGAAGGGATGGCCATGCGTGTCCTGGTAGAAGAAGAAGGCATCCGGCCGGACTGGGTGGTCCTGGGAGAACCGACCGATCTACAGATCTGTCGGGGGCAACGAGGAAGGGTTGAACTGAGAGTGACGACGCGCGGCCGGTCCAGCCACGCTGCTCAACCAAGTAGCGGGGAGAACGCCATCTATTCTGCTATGCGGTTGATCTTTGGATTGGAGCTCCTCTCCGGCAACCTGGCGAATGATCGCTTCCTGGGGCCGGGCAGTCTCTCCATAACCCAGATAGAGAGCAGTTCGCCCAGCCGGAACGCGGTCCCAGATCGATGCTGGTTCTACGTTGACCGCCGACTCACCCTGGGGGAGAACCAGACGCGCGCCCTGGCGGAGATCCAGTCTATCATCATGCGCGAAGGGGTCCTGGCAACAGCCGAGATCACTGATTACGAGGGAGTCAGCTACACCGGATATCGCTCGAAGGTTCGCGGCGTGTTTCCGCCGTGGGCGCTCGCGATCGAACATCCACTGCTCCAGGCGGCTGCCCAATCCTTGCGCAAGACCTTTGGACACCGGCCGGAAATCACGCGATGGGCTTTTTCCACGGACGGAGTGTACACTATGGGCCAGGCAAATATCCCGACGATTGGCTTTGGACCCGGCCGGCCAGAGAACGCTCATGCTCCCAATGAACATGTCCGCCTCGACAAGGTCCATGTGGCTGCCAGGGCCTATGCGCAACTCGCCGTTGATCTGCTGTCGGCGATGGCCTGACTCGATGTGCACTGACGGCCGCTTGGCGCACAGATGGTTTGCCGCAGACCGGAGCGCAGAGGTTTAGGAGGATCTATGGAGCTTCACGGCTCAACTCCAGCCAATGGGGATGTTGCCGCCAAACTGACACGGATGCTGGAGATCAGTGTCGAACTGAACAGCATGGCAGAGCTGGACACCCTTCTCACCGTCATCATGGACGCAGCCACAGAGCTCACCGGCGCCGAAGCAGCTTCTGTTCTGCTGTTGGACCCCCGGACCCGGGAACTATATTTCGCTGCTGCTTCACGTGGCTCTCAGCCGGGCCTCGTGGGCATGAGGGTTCCGCTGGATTCCAGCATTGCAGGAGGAATCCTCAGAACAGAGCAGCCAAGCATCGTTTCGGATGTGAGCCAACACCCGCGGCATCATGAACAGATAGGCAAGGCGGTTGACCATGAAACCCGTTCGCTGTTGGGAGTTCCCATGCTGGCCGAAGGGCATAGGGTGGGGGTGTTGGAAGCCATCAACAAGCGAGGGGGCGAGTTCACCCAAGAGGACATAGGAACACTCACTTCTCTGGCAAGCCTGGCGGCCGTAGCAATCCACCGTGCGGGATTGATTGCCCAATTGAAGGATGCGAACGAGCAACTCGCCGAGCTGGATCGACTAAAGAGCAACTTTATCGCTATCGCTTCTCACGAACTGCGCACGCCCCTCGCGATCATCCTGGGCTATGCCAACCTGCTGAAAAGGGACGTCAAGGGAGAGGAATTGGATCAGGTGTTTGAGGCGGCAATGCGCTTGCGCACCCTGATGGAGGGAATGTTCAACCTCCAATACATTGATGCTGGCAAGTCCCAGCTGACCCTCTCCCGCTTTTGCCTGGCTCGCCTGGTCAGAGAGGTTACTGAGGATCAGCGGAAGCTCACCGAAGCAAAAGAGCAAACGGTTCGAGTGCGCTTGCCGAAAGAGCGCTGTGAAGTCACTGCCGATAGAGAGTCGGTCCGACTGGTTCTGGTCAACCTGATCTCCAATGCATTCAAGTTCACTCCCGGAGGAGGAAATATCGAGATCAGTGCCACCAAAAGGCGGGATGAGGTCTGGATTTCGGTGCGCGATAATGGAATTGGGATTCCCCAAGCGCTGCAGGCACGGGTATTCAACCGTTTCTACCAGGTGGAACCGCCCATGACCCGCTACCACGGCGGGCTGGGACTTGGTCTGGCGATATCCAGTGAACTGCTGGAGCTGCAGAACGGCAGGATATGGGTAGAAAGCGAAGCGGGCCAAGGGAGCGAGTTCACCTTTGCCCTTCCTCTATCTGAGGAAGCAGGCCCAACTGATCCCGTTTCTGAAGACTAGAGCGCGAACACCCCTCCTGGTGCCAGGACCACAGCTTTGCTATCCGTCTCGGCCTCTACCCGTGCGGCCCATAGGTGAGGATCCTGCGCAATCAGATCCCAGGTGTCAAAGTGGACCGGTATCACCGTCTTGGGCACCAGCAGCTTGACGGCCTTCAAGGCATCGTCTGGTCCCATGGTAAAGTTGTCCCCGATGGGCAGCACCGCCAGGTCCAAACCCTCATCCCCATAGAGTTTCATACTGTGAAAGAGGCCGGTATCGCAGGCAAAGTAGACCTTCCCTCCTGCGCTGGGTGTGAGGAGCACTCCGGCCGGGGAACCCCCGCAGGTCCCGTCGGGCAGGGCGGAGCCATGATGGGCAATCGTGAGCTTTACATATCCGAACGGGTGGGAGTAGCCGCCCCCGATATGCTGGGGGTGGACATTGGTTACTCCTTGTCGGTTCAGCCAGTTGCAGATCTCATGGTTGCTGATGACCATGGCGCCGGTCCGCTTGGCAATTGCCACGGTATCCCCAACGTGGTCGCCATGGCCGTGCGAAACGATGATATAATCGGCGGCTATGTCGTCCCCTTTCTCGGCCGCCACTGGGTTGTCGGTAAAGAACGGATCCAGCAAAACCTGCGTGCCGTCAATATCCATCCCGAAAGCGGCGTGCCCGTACCAGGTAAGTTTGAATGCCATGGGGTACTCCTCGAACTCAACAGGGTTTTACGCAACACTTGCAGTATAATTCAAGCTGTTCCGGGCGTCAATGGATGACCCCGATGTTCAGACAAGAGTTCGGACAATCGTGATATCCCGCCTACTAGCCGCCCTGGAAAGGGCAAGCAGGGGGTGTCCGAACCAATGTCCGAAGCCCAGATAACCGCATATGAGTGATTCCAAGAGAATCTTCCGGCTTGCGTGGCTGACGACCAATCCGCCGTTGCGGGGCAGTTGGGCAGTGATCTTGTTGAGCCTCATCATGATCACTCTGGCATCCCTATCGTTAACCACCGGCTTGGGCCTCAGCGAGCCGGGACGCGGGGTGGCTCTGCTCTCCGCGGCGCTGTTTCTCTCGTTTGGGGCAACCGTGGTTCAAGCTCCGGCCTGCGTCGGGTATGTTGAGCTCACTGACGACGCATTGGCTGTTAGTGGGTGGCCTTTGGGCAGGCTAGGCCGGCGACAGATCCCGCGCGAGGCTGTCCGTCGCGCTGAATTCGCGCCTCTCACCAGCCCGCCGCGGTGGGTTCCCTTTGCCTGGGGCATGGTGCAACTGGTGTGCGCAGCCGGAGCACTCTCCGCGGGCTGGGGCGCTGGAGGCGGGCACTGGTATTGGCTGGCCGGTCTGGCGGGTGGGTTCTCGCTCTGGCCACTAATGGCAGCCCGGTGGCGTGCAGAAATGAGAGTGTTTGTACTGTACGAACGACCTGGCACCGACAAGCCCGGCTTGATCCGCGGGTGGGCCACTCCACATCAGGCCGGTTCGCTGATCAACACTCTGCGCGGCAAAACGGATTGCGAGGCCCCGCCGGGAGAGCAGTCTTCGGCCAGCAGTTAGCGTCCCGCTGATTCTCCGGTCAGTTCGGGTCCGGCTACAGCAGCGACGCGGTCAGCTTGCCTGACTGAACTGCCCTCGGAATGGGCTCTTGTTTCGCCGGCCGTTTGTCCGAGCAATCCACCGGGGTTCCCTTCCGGCTAGTCCTCTCGGCGATCCAATCTCGCGCCCGGCAGAGGCCGCCTGTCGGCTGCCCCCTACGTCTCCCCCCATTTGGAAGGCCCGTTTTCCGCACCCTCGCCCTCGCGGAAACAGTTGCCTTTCTGAGCATATGTGGTAAACTATTGCACAGTAACCGATGGGCGTCTTGACGGGTTCCCCCCACCCTAGTCCATTGGTTCTCCTCGGAAGCGTCCAGGTTCCCCCCACCTGGCGCTTCCTTTTTTGCCTCTTCCGGTCCGCAAAGGCAGGCTAGCGAACGATAAACCGCAGGGTCGGCCAAGACACGGCTTCCCTCGGGTCCACCCCTCCCAGCGCACCACCGACGAGCAGTTGACCCAGGC
>WSZX01000518.1 GCA_013139935.1 Ardenticatenales bacterium | reverse complement strand
GATATCATCATCGGGTACGGCATCATCGAAAGAGAACGGCACGATCTGTTCTGCACCCACGTTCTGGTAGACAAGCAGGGCATCATTGGCAAGCAACGAAAGATCCACGTTCCGGCTCATGAACAACCTTTTTGG
This sequence comes from Ardenticatenales bacterium, assembly GCA_013139935.1. Lineage (GTDB taxonomy): Bacteria > Chloroflexota > Anaerolineae > Promineifilales > UBA4811 > GLR113. Next base: position 2,584 of record WSZX01000518.1, on the reverse strand, counting down.
AAAGCAGGAGATGCAATCACGGTCCTAAACATTGGGAAAGCAAAGGTTGGGATAGCGATTTGCCGTGATGCGTTTTTCGATGAAATGACGCGGACGCTTTACTTTAAAGGTGCAGAAATAGTCTTGATGCCATTTGGCTACTATAATGTTCCGCGAAGCCGGTATCTATCGGAAACCATTCATGGCATGTCGCTCATCAAGGCAAGCTGGGCCAATGGCTACTATTCAATAGTGTGCAATAGCGCAAAAGGGCGAGAGCCAAATGAATGGGAGCCAAGAGGGAGAAGGTTTCCGGGTTGGGCCGGCGTCATTAGTCCATGGGGGAAAGTTGTCGCTTTCATCGATGATGAGGGCAATAACGAATCGATGGTGATCGAAGAACTGGGCCCCGAAGAACTTGAGGATCGGAGGAATCATCCCAACTTCTTGGCGGAAGAGCTTCGGGTTGATCTATACGAATTCGGAGTGAGTTCATAATCATGGCGTCAAATGCTCGATTGCAGGCATTCTTTCGTCATAGCGCTCAACAGCAGTATGAGACTGTCTCTGTGCCATTCTTTGCCCTTTTCTTCCATCCCACTGACGCTCTTACCTACTTCAACTATGGCATTCCAGATGGGCCGTGTTCTGGTGATCTAGGGTCTTCATTGTCGGTATTGAGAGATGAGTTTGCAGCGCGAGGTCAGTATCCCCGCATCGAGTTCATTCAAGGATTCGCTCCCCAGCTTGCTTCCGCGCTTCGTGCGGCCGGTTTTGTCGAGGAAGCTCGTCAGCAATTGATGGTCTGCACAGCCGAAACACATCGACCTGCGCCGAGAGTATTGGGACTGACGATAACCGAGTTGACCAGCACGTCTGCAGCGAGTGAGGTGCAAGACTATCTCAACATCCAGCGTCGGGGGTTTGATGCTCGCAGCACAAGAGTCGCAACAGAAGGCGATGCAGAGCAGTTTCTTCGAATAATAGGGGGAGGAAGAGCATTTGTGGGATGGCTGAAAGGGCAGCCGGTTGGAGTGGGGATGTACACAGCGCCGTTTGATGGAGTGACAGAGGTTGCGGGGCTGGCGACGCTTGAGCCGTTTCGGAGAAGAGGGATAGCGACAGGGCTGACAGCACTGACTGTACAAAGAGCGATGGCACAAGGGGCAAAAGTGGTATGCCTCACAGCGGCCGATGAACGAGCAGGTCGAGTGTATGAGCGAGTTGGTTTCGTCGGATGTGCGACTATGCTTGCTTACCTTGATTCTCCGTCAGCCTGGCAGCCTGTTGGGCCGCCGTCGTGATCAAGGAGTTACTTGTGAGAAGAATGAAAGAAGAAATCCAAGAAATCGTCGACCGGGAAACGCGAGCGTGGGACACGCAAGACGTCGAGTTACTACTATCCATATTTCATCCTGACATGGTCTGGCCCTGGCCGCCAACCAATGATGACCATGATCCAATGAATTGGGCAATGGTACTGGGCAAGTTTGAACACCAACGCTGGAGACAAACATATCAGCAGTTCTTCCAGGAGCACAAACTTGTTCATAATAGAAGGGAGACAAAAAAGATCGAGATCTCTAGCGAGGGGAACGGCGCCTTGGCCGTGGTGGATATAGACACACTTTGGGTGGATACGAAGGGGCGTGAGAATCACTGGCTGGGCCGAGTCTGCAAAGTATATGCGCAAGTGGGTAGCGAATGGAAGATGACGATGCATACCGGGGCATTAAGATACTGACGTTACTCGGAAAGGAAACTGAACCATGAAAGCCGATATGATGAAACCGAAGAAACTACAACCAGGCGACAAGGTAGCCACAGTCTCCTTATCTTGGGGTGGCCCTGGAGTGTTCCCCTATCGTTACGAAGCGGGTAAACGGCAGCTACAGGACGAATTCGGGGTGACTGTAGTTGAAATGCCTCATGCTTTGAGTGATGCTTCCTGGCTTTATCACAACCCTCGAGCCAGAGCTGACGATTTAATGCAAGCGTTCGCTGACTCGTCTATCAAAGCCATCATTTCTACGATTGGGGGCGATGACTCGATTCGAATCTTGCCTCTCTTGGAAATGGATGTCATACGTTCTAATCCCAAGATCTTTATGGGGTACTCTGACACAACCGTCACACACCTGGCATGCCTCAAAGCAGGGTTGGTCTCGTTTTACGGGCCGTCCATCATGGCCGGGTTTGCCGAGAATGGCGGGATGTTTTCCTATATGGCCGATTCGGTGCGCAAGACGCTGTTCTCATCAGCGCCCATTGGAGGCATTGCTCCCAATTCTGAGGGTTGGACCGTCGAGTTTCCTGACTGGGCCGAGCCTGACAATCAGACACGCAAGCGCAAGCTCACTCCATCCACAGGATGGAAATTCCTTCATGGGAATGGGTCCCATAGCGGGCATTTGATAGGCGGCTGCTTTGAGGCGCTGGATTGGCTGCGTGGTACGGACGTTTGGCCTGCGCCTGAGATGTGGCAAGGTGCCATCCTGTTCTTGGAAACATCTGAGGACGCACCTCCGCCCACTGTGGTTCTGAGAGGGCTTCGTACCTACGCCGCGATGGGCATTCTGAAGGAACTCTCGGGCATCTTGTTTGG
>WSZX01000264.1 GCA_013139935.1 Ardenticatenales bacterium | reverse complement strand
GTTTTGTGGCTATCGGATGGGGGGTGGCCGTTGCGGCCGGCGGCGCGGAGGTCAGGCCAATAGAGGTTCCAACCGCCACCGCGCAAAACCTTGTAAGTGCCGGTGGCTGGACCCGGAGGGTTACTGTCTGGCGAGGTACTATAATAATCCCCCTGGTACCAATCATTTACCCATTCCCACACGTTGCCACTCATGTCCATCCCCGCATAGGGGCTGTCGCCAGTAGGATAGTCACCCACCTGACTGGTGTCGCCGACGCAGTAGCCTGTGTTGCCGCCCACGTGGAAGTTCGCCCGCGTGCAATCGGGACTGTCATCGCCCCAGGGGTACACCCGTGTGTCGCTGCTGCCCCGGGCCGCCTGTTCCCACTCGGCCTCGGTGGGCAGGCGCCCGCCCGCCCAGGTGCAGTAATCGGTGGCATTGTACCAGGAGACGTGAATCACCGGATAGTCTGCATAGGTTGGGCTGTCGTGGTAGGAAGAGCGGGTGTCGGAGCTGTTGTACGCCGGCGCATCGCAGGCGCCGGCCGCGACGCACTGCGCGTACTGGGCGTTGGTCACCTCGTATCTGTCAATATGGTAAGCGTCCAAGTAGACAGTGTGCAGGGGGAGTTCGCCGCTCTGCCAGGACTCGCCACAGCTATTCGGATCGTTACTGCTGTCGCAGCCCATCTGGAACTCACCGGCAGGGATGAGGATCACCTCGCCACTGCCCCACTCCTCTCCCGTGGTAAAGCCCCACACCGGCCCGTCCGTGGTGGCCCAGTGCTCGTCCTTGGCGATGCTCTGCCAGTAGTAGTGGGTGTTGGCGCCCAGTGTGCCAGGGTCATAGATTGTGCCGTTCTGGTCGTCGGAGACCAGCACGTCGGGCGTGGTATCATTGGCTTCAAAGTAGACATCGTAGGTCACGCTGTCGCCATCGCGGTCGCCACCGGTCCAGCTCAGATCCGCGTCCAGGCTCCGGCGGGTGGCGTCATCAGCCGGCCATGGACTGGAGGGCGTGTCGGGCAGGTGGTTGGAAGCTGAATCCGCACACCGAAAACCAGTATCGTCGCGAAAGTTCAGGGAGCTGACCGAGCGGTGGGCGACGCGGACATAACGCCAAAGGCTGATCCAATCGCCACCGCGCACCACCCTGTAAATGCCGCCGGCGGGGCCGGGAGGGTTACTGTCTGGCGATGTGCTATAGTAGTCGCCCTGGTACCAATCATTGACCCACTCTGACACGTTGCCGCTCATGTCCATCGCGCCGTAAGGGCTGGCGCCGCTGGGATAATCGCCCACTTGGCTGGTGTCGCCCACACAGTAGTCCGAGCCATAGTAGTTCAACCGTGAGCAGTCGGGGGCATCATTCCCCCAGGGGTACGCTCGTGTGTCGCTGCTGCCGCGGGCCGCCTTTTCCCACTCGGCCTCGGTGGGCAAGCGCTTGCCGGACCAAGTGCAATAATCGGTGGCATTGTACCAGGAGACCTCAATCACCGGGTAGTTGTCGTAGAGTGGGTCGTCATAGTAGGATGAGCGGGAGTAGGACGAGTTGAGCTCCGGCGGGTCACACGCGCCGGCTTGCTCGCAGGCCCGGTACTCGGCATTGGTCACCTCGTACTTGTCAACGTAGTAGGCGTCCAGGTAGATCGTGTGCAAGGGGAGTTCGTCGCTTCTGATGCAGTCCTCGTTGGGGTTGGTGCTGTCGCAGCCCATCTGGAACTCGCCGGCAGGGATGAGGATCATCTCGCCACTGCGCGACCCCGCTCCCGTGGTAAAGCCCCACACCGGCCCAGCGGTGGCGGTTCCGTGCTCGTCCTTGGCGATGATCTGCCAGTAATAGTGGGTGTTGGGGCCCAGCGTGCCAGGGTCGTAGGCTGTGGCGATCTGGTCGTCCGAAGCCAGCACGTCGGGCGTGGTGTCACTGGCCTCAATGTAGACGCTATAGGTCACGCTGTCCCCATCGGGGTCGCCGCCGGTCCAGCTCAAGTCGACGTCCAGGCTCTGGTTGGCAGCGTCATCGGCCGGCGATGGGTTGGAGGGCGTGTTCGGCGCTGAACCGGTCGTGAAGTCCCACACCGGCCCGTCCGTGGTGGCCCCGTGCTCGTCCTTGGCGATGATCTGCCAGTAATAGTGGGTGTTGGCGCTCAGCGTGCCAGGGTCGTAGGTTGTGGCGGTCTCGTCGTCCGAAACCAGCACGTCGGGCGTGAGGTCGTCGGCCTCAAAGTAGACGTCGTAGGTCACCGCGTCGCCGTCCGGGTCGCCGCCGATCCAGCTCAGATCCACGTCCAGGCTCTGGCTGGTGGCGTCATCGGCCGGCGATGGGCTGGAGGGCAGGTTGGGAAGGTTGTTGGGAGCGGGGTCTCCTGCACCTAGTGTTACCAGGGGGAGATAGGCGGCAGGCGAGAGATCAGATTCCAACCCACCGCTGTGAGACCCGTCTCCCGCCGACCTAATCAGCCCACTCACTGACGCAGCACGAGTCGTGATTCCCCCAGGGAGCGCGGCCGTGAGCAGCAATACCAGAACCAACAAGCGGTAGAGAACGCTACGGATCATGATGATTTGCCTCCTCATAGCTGCGGATGGTGAAAACGGAGTTCCCGGGCTTTGGGCTCGATGCTATCCCGACGGCCTTGCAGATGCGAACGATTCTGCATACCCACCAAGGTATGAAAGCTCTTCAAGCCTGGCACGTGACTGAACATATACCACAAGCAGTCATATCCGACAATAAGCAGGGCTCTGGTCATTGCCGACAAACAGGTAGGGCAAGCACCTGCGATCGCATCCTGACTCTGTCGAAGGATGTGGTATTGCGATGCGGGCGCTCTGGGGTAGCCGCTCGGAATCGCGCGGATAGCCCACACCTCAGGTCTGGATGATCAGCAGCCGGTCCCGACCGGCATAGTCCTGCTCCAGGCGTACCGTGCCGGCCGGGCAGCGACACTGCGCCAGCGCCAGAGCGGCCGGCCCCTGCGCGGCGCCGATCTCCAGCAGGATTGAGCCGCCCGAATGGAGCGCGGACGGCGCCTGCTCCAGCAGCTCATCGATCAAGTCCAATCCCTCCGTCCCGCCCCGCAACGCTCCGGCCGGCTCATACTCTCGGACGCTGATCGGAAGATCGTCCCATTCGCGGTCCGCCACGTAGGGTAGGTTGGCGGCAATCAGGTCGACCTGAACGGGCAGAGGGGCCAGCAGATGCCCTGGCAAGAACGTGATCCGCTTGGCCACCCCGTGCTGCTCGGCGTTGCGCTCCGCTACCTCGAGGGCGGCCGAGCTGACATCAACGGCAAACACGTGGATCGCCGGCCGCTTGACGGCAAGGGTCACCGCAATGCAGCCGCTGCCGGCGCCAATGTCGGCGACCAGAAAACCACTCGGCGCAACGTCTGGAATCAATTCGAGCGCCGCATCCACCAGGTGTTCGGTTTCCGGGCGGGGGATGAGGGTCGCAGAGGAAACGCGAAAAGCCAGACCATGGAATTCAGCCCGACCGGTGAGATAGCGGAGCGGTTCACCGGCCGCCAGCCGGGCCAGGCCAGCGGAAAAGCGAGCGGCCTGCGCCGGAGTGACGACTCGTTCCGGCCGGGCCAGCAGTTGGGCGCGCGTCAACCCGCAGACGTGGGCCAACCAGAGCTGGGCGTCAAGGGCTGGAATGGGACTGCCGGCCGATTCAAGTTGTTGGACAGCCGGGCCAAGTAGGGATTCAACCGTGATCAAGTTTTACCCGCAGATATCGTTCCGGACGGCCATCAAGGCACCGGGACATCGCCAGCGCTCGCCCGGCGTCTGTCTCTCCTGGGCCCGGCTCGTCACCGCGAACTGCTTCGTGCTGCTTTTCTTGCATCCCCCCCCAAATCGACGGCCGCCATCCGCTCTGCTTCGTCACGGGCCGCCAGATCATCAATGAACTCGTCCAGCGCATCCCCCTGCATATAGGCGGAGAGGTCGTACATGGATCTGCCAATGCGATGATCGGTGACCCGGCTCTGCGGATAGTTGTAGGTGCGGATTTTCTCACTGCGATCGCCGCTGCCCACCTGGGAGCGGCGCGCCGCCTCGATCTCGGCGTTCTGCTTGCGCTGCTCCATTTCGTGCACCCGTGCCCTCAGGACCGCCATCGCCTGCAACTTGTTCTGGGTTTGAGAGCGTTCGTTCTGGCAAAAAACCACAATGCCGGATGGTGCATGCGTGATACGGATGGCTGTAGCGTTCTTTTGCATGTGTTGCCCACCGGGCCCGGCAGCCATGGTGGCCACGATATCGAGGTCCTTGGGGTCAATCTGTACCTCTACATCATCCACTTCGGGCATGACAGCCACAGTAGCGGTGGAGGTATGGATGCGTCCCTGGGACTCGGTAACCGGGACGCGCTGGACCCGGTGCACGCCGCTTTCGTATTTCAGGCGAGAGAAAGCGCCGCGGCCGCGCACCTGGAAGATCACTTCCTTGAAGCCGCCGACCCCCGTATCGTGGCTGCTGAGCAAATCTGTTTTCCAGCCGCGCTTTTCCGCGTACCGAGTGTACAAACGGTACAGGTCGGCCGCGAAAATCCCCGCCTCGTTTCCTCCTGCCCCGGCCCGGATTTCCATGATGACGTTCCGCTTGTCGCGCGGGTCGGTGGGCATCAGCATGGACCGAATCCCCTCTGTCAGCTTTTCCCGACGGGCCCTCAGATCGGAGATTTCTTCCTCTACCAGTTCCCGCATCTCGGAGGAGGATTCATCCTCCCGCATGGTCTGGGCGTCGGCCAGTTCCTGTTCCACGCGCTCAAGCTCCCGGTACGTGGTTACCAGCAGTTCAATCTCTGATCGCTCCTGGGCGTATTCGGCAACTCGAGTGTAGTCGGCCGCCACGGCCGGGTCTGCCATCAGGCTTTCAAGTTCGTTGTAGCGCTCCTCAACGGCCGCCAGTTTCTCCCACATTGGGCGTCTCGCACTCCTCTCTATGTCTG
>WSZX01000027.1 GCA_013139935.1 Ardenticatenales bacterium | reverse complement strand
CTTCCGTTTCGGCCCGGGCCAACGCCTGGCTTGTCTCCTGCGCCAGCCCCGGTTGGGCAGCGGGTGTTTGCAGGCGCGGCAGAGAGGCCAGGGTGCCTTCCAGTTGTGCGGTCAAAGACGACGGCCGGACGCCGATTCTCTCCACGACCTCCGGCACCACTCCGTCTGGCTGGCGCAGCAGCGACAATAGGAGGTGTTCCGGTTCGATCTGGCTATGGCTCTGCTCGGCCGCCAGTCGCTGGGCTCCCAACACCGCTTCCTGTGCTTTTTGTGTGAACTTGTTCAGATCCATCTAGACTCCTCGCCTTATTCTCTGCCGCTATTATGGCGCTCGAGTATATGGCGGGCGTAAGAAACCGATATAGAGAGTGTAAGAACCGCGTCAGGCGGCGCGGGGCCGGTGAGCGAAAAAAAAAGAGCCGCGGGAGATGGCTCCTGCGGCATGGGCTCAACCCACTCAGTTGGGCCAGCCGCTCGTCTAGTCGTTTCTTGGCGTACTGGCGGCCGTATTCTGGAGCCTGTGACTGGCGACTCTGGAGTGACTCTCTTTCGAGGCAGAGCTTCTCGCCATGGCTGGTCGTGGCATCACTGGCAGGCGATCTATCTTTCCGCCATTCCGTCTAGCTCTTTCCAACTCGCTGTCAGGTGCTCGGCCCACCAGCGGAAATGCCTGAGGTTGGCGGCCACCCGTTCATGGAGAGGTGTTTCCTGTCCGGGCAACCGTCCCGGCGGCCGGCTGGGAAGGATCTTCTTCCGTCGCGCGATTACCTCACTGCGCAATTGGATCTTGAGCAGCGTATTCTGCGCATCGTGGATCAGCTTGCCCAGCTCTGTCTCTTCCGACATCACATAGTCGGCCGGCAACTGTTGCACTAGGACGCTGACCGGCAGCTCCGCTGCATTGGCCAGGACGTGTTGCTCGGACGGCTGGCATCCCCCCAACACATCGCTTCCCCACACCAGCTCAAAGGAGCGCAAGTAGAGCTCCATGGCCATGTCTATCGAAGCAGCTAGCCGAAGTTGCCAAGGTGTGGCCAGCATGATCCCCGTAAAGTCATCCGAAACCAGATCCAGGACTGCGTTCCAGTCGATGCGATCCAGCAGCGGCCGGTCCACCTCGGGCATGACGATGATGAGTTGCCTCTCCAGCCCAACGAGTGCCACCGCGCCAGGAAGGTGCGATGGGGGGGCTTTGCTGGAGAGGGGACCATTCCAATGATAGGTCGGATAGTGGCTGCTCTGTGCAGCCAAGTAGGCATGCAGATCGGTCAGGAAGTCAAGCGGGGAGGTCTGGTCTTTCGAGCCGGATTGGGTCAGACTGGCCTGCTGATTGGCCATCCATCGCAGACGCTGCACCAACCGGGCCCGGTCTCTGGTGGCCGCCGGCGAATAGGTGAGGAGAGCCGAGCAGCGTATCGTCTCGCCGGCGATGTGCGCCAGCCGGACGATAGGCTCGGGCGGCACGGGATCTGGAAGTTGGTGCAGCAGGTCGGTCCCGGCGAGGAGTTGTGCTTCCCGGCGCAGGCGTGTAGAGTGGTCAGGAAACAGCAGATCATAAAGGGCGAAATCGGCCACACTGGCCACGGCCGGCCCTTGCCTGAAGAGTTCGGGGTGCGTACTCCGGATGGGGAGGAATGCCTCTCGCACCCGTTGCATCTGGGTGTTGGGCTGGACAAAGAGCCACAGTCTGCTATCTGATGCCAAGGGCGGGATATCGGGATGCGGGAAACTGCCGTCCAGGTATAGAGCCAACAGGTCGTCTCCCAGCGCGGCCGGAAGCGCCGTACGGAGTTCAGGGAGATCGCCGGTGTGGCCTCTCAGTCGCATTGTCAGCGGTTCGTGGTTGGAAAAAGGGCGGGCGCATCCACTCCCGGAAACCGATCAGATGCTCGACCGGTGGAAGGTCAGGGTGCCGGCTGGTCAGGTGAAGGACAGACGTGCCCCGATACCAGATCCGAGCGGCCGCGTCTTCCCAGGTTCACGCGACTCTATCTGGCCCGAGCGGGCCGGCTGGGTCGGCATCTTTGGTCGGCCTGGTCGGTGGATGGCTGCCGGCAGCCACCTAACCTGCTCCAGAGATCACCAGTTCTAGCTGCCCAACTGTGATGCCTGGCGCACGACACCGAGAGCAGCAACTGCCAGCTTGATCGCTTGGCCGGTGGACAACTTATTGGGGCCCCCGGATTCTTCGGTAACGCGCACTAACAGGAGGCCGGCCGCTATTCCCAACAGGGCGCCGATGGTACCGCCGATGAGCACGGTGCGGACCCTCCAATTACCATTTTGATTCATGTCACCTCCACCACAACTGCCGGATGCCGCGCACTCGAGCACCCAGTGAATTCATCTTGATGAGCCTTTCCACCACTCTGTTGGCGACCAGATCGACTCGGTAGTTCACCCGTTCCGTGATCTCTTGTCCCCGTCTCAGCAGTGGGTCCAGCTTGACGATCAGCCAGATGAGCAAAGCGCAGAGTGCTCCTATGAGGACCAGAACAACCAGGCAGATCACGCCAACCTGAAGGGCGACGATAATGGCGGCCGCATCCCCCCAGACCGACGCCGGATCGGTTGCCAGGTTCTCACCCTTGAGCCCGATGCTCGCGATGACGACAATCATTGCCGTGGCGAGCACCGCGCCCAGGAGAACGGGCAGATATATCCTCAACCATTCACGCCGGCGTAGCTCGCGGTCACGCTCGTTTGGGGTCGTCTTGTTATCGGTCATGACTCTCTCTCCGACCAGGCATTCGGATTGTATTGTACCACAGCTTGCCAGGTTGCGCCCCAGGTCACCGGGCTTTTCGGGCTGGCAGCCACCCCGGCCGTATTACCTCAATCAACTCCCACGCTCGAGCCCAGTTGCCATCCGGAAGCAGCAGATCGGCTGCCTCCGCCACGGCCGGTTCCGCTGGAGCCACTGCAACACTGACGGCTGCCTCGGAGAACATCTGGACATCGGCGAGCGTGTCCCCGGCCGCAAGCGTCGCCGCGCAGCTCACGCCATTGCGGGCCTGGAGTTCCCGCACCAATCTCCCCTTGTTGCCATTACCCACATCGCCAAGGAGCTCCCCCGTGAGCCGCCCGCCGGTCACTTCCACATGGTTGCATATGGTGACGTCGACACTCAGCTCGGCCGCACAAAGCTCCACATGGACACCAAAGCCAGCGCTGACCAGTGCTACGGTCACGCCGGCCGCTTTGAGCCGGCGCACAAAACAAAGTGCCCCCGGCAGATAAGGAATGGCGCGAACAATCGATCTCAACTTTTCCACCGGCAGGCCACGCCAGAGGCCGATCTCCTGCTGGCCCCATTCCGTATAGTCCAAGTCGCCTCGTTGATATCGGAGGTGGATCTGTGCTGCCTCTGCGTCTACGCCCAGTGCGCGGTGGACAAAGTGGTACGGGCTTTGGGCGGCTTTGAGCGTGCCGTCCAGGTCGAAAACAGCGAGCTTGAGGGTGATGGGGAACCTGGAAGGATCCGCTGCGCGATCAGTCATGGGTTGTTTCCTCTATCTTCTTCTTGCTGTTCAACAAATGACGTGCGAGAACGGACCCATCCGGTGTGGCTCTGGGCAGGGCGTGGGATGGGGTGGGCTCTGGCTCGGTAGGGGGGAGATCATCCCGCATGGCGGGTTCGGGGGGAGGTGGCTCCGGTCGGCCGGCTCGCTGTTTCGCTTCCAAGAGACGGTTGACCCCGTCGGATCGGACGATCGCGGGCGGCCGGCGTGGCGCCTTGATGCGCACCCATGACTGAAGATTGGCCCACGCCTCTACCACTGCCTTTCTCTGGATCACGAGCCGCCGGAGCGCCACATCCAACGGAAGCAGCAGGAGGGCCGCCAGTACCAGCCAGTGCCAGATGGCTCGGCGGATCGGGTCGGCACTCACATCGTGGGACAAGCTCTCCCACGGCTCAATCAAGACCTTGCCCCCGGTGAGCCGGGCCAGGTGTGCGAGGTACTCGTGATCTGGCTCCGTCGTCCGGTACTCTGAAGAGTACCCGAACACCCATCCGGCCGTTTGGGCCACGCTCGCCTGCTCTCCGTACCCCACAACCCGTATCAGGTAGGCGCCCTCGCTGGTTGGCTCAAAGTTTCCCTGATAGCGGCCCGGGGCTATCTGTTGTACCGCTACCGTGCCCGGTATGCCATCCGGACCGACCACCCGGACGTCCATTTCCAGCCCGTTCAGAAATGCGTCATCAACCCCGGCCGCCTCTACCGTCACCAATGCCCTGCTGCCATCCGCCGTCACCTCTATGTCGGCGCTGCTGCCACGCTCCTGGCTGATGGTCCATCTGACCAATTGCTCCCAGAAGCGCGGATAGCCGGTCCAAGTCACCCACTCGGTGGACCAGCGGCTGGTAGCATCCGAGGTCCAGGCGACACTTTTTCCCAACCCGTACCGCCAGGCGGCGAGCAACGGGTCATCCTGATGGGTAGTGAGGATGGTCTGGGCGGCCTGCTTGGGACTGGTGCCAACATAGCCGTACAGGGGGGGAACAGCCGTGATGCCATCCAGGATCGGGTGCCGCTGGGCCTGTGTTGGCCAGAAAGGCTCCTCGATGATATAGGCGCGGGTGGCGATACTGGTTTCCTGCGTAAAGATCTCTGGAATGGTGTCTGGATCATAGGCAAGATGAAAGCGGCCCTCGCCCAGCGCCGGCAATCGCTCAATCCAGGGCGCATAGCCCTGGCCAATCGCCACCACCGACAATGTGACGCCGTACAGGCGGTGCATGTCTCGAGTCAGCTCCGGGTTGCCTGATTCGGCCGCGCCGCCGTCGGTGAGTAGGATGACATGTTTCAGGGTCGCGGGGTCATCAGGAACCGCCTCGGCTACCGCGAGCAGTCCGGCGTAGATGTCGGTTCCGCCACTGGCGCGGATACTGCCCACCAATCCGGCCATCCCATCCGGGTCGGTCACGTCGCTGGCGGGGACCACCCAGGAGGCGCTGCCGTCAAAGGCAACTACGCCGGCCCGGTCCATCGGCCCCAGCAACCCGAGGCTGCGGATAATCGCTTCCTTGGCCAACTCCACCTTTGGTATTCCGCCCACGCTTGTGTCGGCCATACTGCCCGATTTGTCGATGACAAAGTACAGGGTCAGGTTGGCGCGGCGCTCCTGGTCCTTCAGGTGCATATCCACCGGCAGGATCTCTTCCATTGCGGTGCGATAGTATCCCCCGGGTGCATAGCTCTCCGGTCCGCCGACAGCAACCATGCCGCCACCCAGATCGCGGACGTAGGTTTGCAGCATGGCCATCTTGCGCGGGCTGAGCTGCTTGGCGCTGATGTTCACCAGCACGATGGCGGCATGGTCGTTCAGTGTCGCCAAGGTGGCCGGAAGGCGGGGAGTATCGATGCGTTCCACTATCATCCCGGCCGCCAACAGCGCCGGCACTAGCTGATCACTGTCGTCAGGGATTTCGTTTCCGTCGGCGTCTAG
>WSZX01000333.1 GCA_013139935.1 Ardenticatenales bacterium | reverse complement strand
TCTGGCCCATGCTGGCAGCCTGCAAGCGTTGATCAATGCACTCGCCAAGACCACCTATCACACTGCCATTGAGGCGGCCCTGGTGCGCGCGACTGGAATGGACTGTGTCTCCCGAGCTCTGGGCCGGGACCTGACAGACACCCTGTCGAGAGCACGCACCTTCTACCGCGGCCGCCCTGCCGAGCTCGTCTCTGTTGTGCTGCGTGCCTACGACGTAGGCAACCTCAAGACGATTCTGCGCGGCTTGTCCAAGCACGCCGCCCCGGACGAGATCGCCGCCGCCCTGTTGCCGGCCGGCGAACTGATGCCCAGCCTATTGTCCCGGTTGGCACGTGCCCCCGAACCTCGGGCCGCCATCGATATGTTGGCCACTATGCGCCTGCCGATTGCCCGGCCGCTCCTCAAGCTGCGCGCCGAGCAGCCGGGTGCAGGCCCCTTCGCCATGGAGATTGCGCTGGATCAATGGCGCTTTGAGCATGCATTCAACACTGTAAAAAAAGCGCGGCGCGGCGCCAGGGTGCTCCGTCCTGCGCTGGAGCTGGAAGCAGATCTGACCAACCTTCTCACGGCGCTCCGTTTTGCCCATGCGCCGGCCGAGCGCCAGCTTCTCCGCCGGCGGATCGGCAGCGACGATCTCAGCCGGCTGTTTGTGGGCCCGGGCAGCCTGCCCTTTGCGTTGTTGGTGCGGATCGGGGAGTTGGACCGGCCAGAGGGCGCAGCCGAATTGCTGTCCGGGACGCCCTACGGATCGCCCCTTGGAGCCGGCCTGGCATCATACTCACAGTCCGGGCGGCTTTCCGACCTGGAAAAGGAACTGCGACGCTTCCGCCTGCACTGGATGGCCAGGCTCATCATCAGGGATCCACTGGGCATCGGCGTGCCGCTGGGGTATTTCGCGCTCAAGATCAACGAGGTATCCAACCTCCATTGGGTGGCCCAAGGGATCAACCTGGGCTTGAGTGTTGACGCCATCAAAGCGGAACTCGAGTTCATCGCATGAGCCGTCTGCTGGTGGTAACCCGCCCCTACCTGGTCGCTGGCTTTCATCTGACCGGCGTGGACGCATTTCCGGCACCGGACGTCGAAAGCGCCCAGGAGCTGATCGGCGGCTGGCTGGACACCGGCGAGGAGGGATTGCTCGCGATAGACGAGGGTCTTCTGGAACGCATGGAGCCAGCCTTTGTGAAACGACTGCAGGGCTCTGCCCATCTGCCCTACTTGGCCATCCCGGGTGGGATGCCGCTTGGACCCGAGTCCTCTCGCAGGCATCGCATCGCCGAAATGATCCGGCAGGCCATCGGATTTCACATTACTTTCAAAGGTGAGGAGGCAGAGGTCAACAGTGAACGGTCTTGACCATCGCGCCGGGCGAATAGCACGCATTGCCGGGCCTGTAGTGGGGGCAACGGGCCTGGAAGGCATCCGCCTGCACGATGTCGTCCGGGTGGGAGAGCTAGGTTTGGTGGGAGAGGTCATCCGCCTCACCGGCGACCTGGCCACCGTCCAGGTGTACGAGGATACCTCCGGCATCCGCGTGGGGGAGCCGGTCCTCAGCACCGGCCAACCCCTGGTCGTCCAACTCGGACCTGGTTTGCTGGGTAGCGTATACGACGGATTGCAGCGGCCGCTAAAGGTATTGGCCGAAATGACCGGACACTATATCGAACGTGGAACGAGCGCCATGGCGCTGCCGGATGACATCCTATGGGAGTTTACCCCGTGCGTTGTGGTCGGACAACAGGTCGCCCCGGGCAAGGTGCTGGGCGTGGTCCCCGAGTCCCAGTCCATCGAACACCGCATCATGGTCCCACCAGGGCTGCGAGGCCAGATAGTCGAGATCCGCCCAGGCTCATTCAAACTGAACGACGTCATAGCCGTCGTCGAGTCGGATGGCGATGGAAAGCGGCAGGAGATCACGCTTGCCCAACAGTGGCCTGTCCGCTCTCCCCGGCCGAGCCAGGCCCATCTTGCCCCGAGCGAACCGCTCATTACCGGCACCCGCATCGTGGACGCCTTTTTCCCCGTAGCCAAAGGCGGGTCGGCGATCATTCCTGGGGGGTTTGGAACCGGCAAGACCGTGACCGAGCATTCGCTCGCCCGCTGGGCCGACGTGGATGTGGTCGTCTATGTGGGCTGCGGCGAGCGCGGCAATGAGATGGCCGAGGTGCTGCAAGAGTTCCCCACCCTGGAAGATCCCCGCACCGGGGCGCCCCTGATGGAGCGCACCGTGCTGATCGCCAACACATCCAACATGCCGGTTGCGGCTCGCGAGGCGAGCATCTACACCGGGATCACCATCGCCGAGTACTATCGCGATATGGGCTATGACGTGCTCATGTTGGCCGATTCCACCTCCCGATGGGGCGAAGCGCTGCGTGAGATATCAGGGCGTTTGGAAGAGATGCCGGGAGAGGAGGGATATCCCGCCTACCTGGGAGCGCGCTTGGCGGGATTCTACGAGCGCGCCGGCCGGGTAGCCTGTCTTGAGGGGTCGCCCAGCTCCTTCAACCCGTCGACGGGAGCCACCGCAAAGCGATGCGGTTCGGTCACGGTGGTGGGGGCAATCTCGCCCCCTGGGGGAGATTTTTCGGAGCCTATGACCCAGAGTTCGATGCGAGTAACCGGCACCTTTTGGGCATTGGATTACGATCTCTCGCGCCGGCGTCACTTTCCTGCCATCAATTGGACCCGCAGTTACTCACTGTACAGCCTGCACGATTGGTTCGCCAACCAAGTGGCGGCCGATTGGAACGAGTTGACCGGCAAAGCCATGGCGTTGCTCCAGCGCGAGGCGGAACTGTTGGAGATCGTCCAACTGGTGGGACCCGACGCGCTGGCTGACGCCGAACGCGCCGTGCTGGTCGTGGCCCGGATGTTGAGAGAAGACTTTCTCCACCAGTCGTCATATCACCAGGTGGATCGCTACTGCCCGCTGGAAAAGACCTATTGGATGCTCAAGATCGTGATGAACTTCTACCGCCAGGCGCAGGCAGCCGTGGCGGGCGGCGTGGCGCTGGAACGGGTGGCCAGCCTGCCCGTGGTGGCAGAGATCGCGCGCATGAAAGAGGTCAAAGTCGTTGCGGCGACAGCAGAGCTGGAAGCGCTTATGGATCGGGTGCAATCGAGCTTTGCAGAACTGGGAGTCAACTGAAATGCCGACAACCATCCAGAGGCCCAGCCTGGTCACCAAAGAGTATCGCACTCTCTCCCAGATCAAGGGCCCCTTGGTCTTTGTCGAGCGCGCGGCTGACGTAGCCTATAACGAGATTGTCGAGATCATCGACCCACGCGGCCAGGCACGGCTGGCCCAGGTCCTTGAAGTCGACGGGCAGCGCTGTATGGTGCGCGTCTTTGTGGGAACAGCCGGGCTCGATCTTGCTCGAACTCGGGCCCGCTTCACCGGAGACGTGGCCCGACTGGATGTATCTCTCTCCATGCTTGGCCGCATCCTTGACGGCTCCGGCCGGCCCATTGACGGCGGTCATGCGATCATTCCCGAGGTTTCCCTGGACATCAATGGGATGCCCATCAACCCCACGGTGCGGGCCCATCCGAGCGAGTTCATCCAGACCGGGCTGTCGGCGATTGACGGCCTCAACACCTTGACACGGGGCCAGAAACTGCCGATCTTCTCTGGAGCCGGGCTGCCGGCCAACCGGTTGGCAGCGCAGATCGCCTCCCAGGCGTGCGTGACCGGGGGCGAGGAACCCTTTGCCGTGGTTTTCGCCGCGATCGGCATTACGCACCGCGAAGCGTCATTCTTTGAGGATCAATTTCAAGCCAGCGATGCGATGGATCGGACGGTGCTGTTCATCAACCGGGCCGACGATCCGACGGTCGAGCGCCTGCTCACGCCGCGCGCCGCGCTCACGGCAGCCGAATACCTGGCGTTCACTCATCACCGTCACGTGTTGGTCATCATGGCCGATATGACCAACTACTGTGAGGCCTTGCGCGAGGTCGCCGCTGCCAGCGAAGAGGTTCCCGGCCGCCGCGGCTACCCGGGCTATATGTACTCGGACCTGGCGAGTCTGTACGAACGGGCCGGCCGCATTCGCGGTAATCCCGGCTCTGTGACCCAACTGGTGGTCCTCACCATGCCCGATGATGACATCACCCACCCGATACCCGATCTGACCGGCTATATAACCGAGGGACAGATCGTACTCGACCGTGATCTGCACCAAAAGGGAATCTACCCACCCATCGATGTACTCCCCTCCCTGTCTCGGCTCATGAACAGCGCCATCGGCGAAGGAAA
>WSZX01000037.1 GCA_013139935.1 Ardenticatenales bacterium | reverse complement strand
CTCCAGGGGGCGATTAGCTCAGCTGGAAGAGCGTCTCTCTTACACAGAGAAGGTCAGAGGTTCGAATCCTCTATCGCCCACCACTTCCCAGATACGAAATCGGCCCCGTGAGGGGCCGTTTTTGTTCAGCAGACTCAACATTTGCTAACATTTTGCTAACGGACTTCAGAAGTAACCCCGTTGAGGAGCTTGTCCAGCTGGGCGGCGGCGTCGGCCTGGATGCCGGGGAGAACGTGGGAGTAAATGTCCAGGGTAATGCCCACGCCGGAGTGGCCCAGGCGACCCCAGCATCAGCACCGTGCGCTGGAGCGGTGAAAACGAGCACGGCTTTGCGACCTGGCAGGAGACCAGCTTTATCGCTCTGCTTGCCTCGAACGAAGACGACTTGGGCGCGGCTGTCGCTGCCATCGGCAACAACCTTGATGCGGCAATCAGCCCAACCCAGTCAGTCCCCGAGCTGCAGACGGACGAACAATGACTCCAAGAGCTTACGAGCTGGGTACGCACCCACAGGCGGCGGCAACTAGGCCAGCCTGGCCCTGTCAGCCCTCAGTGATGGCGTAGATGTAGCCGCCGTCGCTGCCGACGTAGACTACCGCTCGATGATCTCCTGCTCCGTCGGCAGGAGCTCACCCACGGCGCAGGGTGGGTGAGGCAGCCCCTCAGACCAAGGTCGGACAGGTGGGCAGCCATTCTTCGAAGCGCCGGAATCACCTTTATCTTCTCCGGCGGCAGCAAGGATACGATCCACGCGTAGTGTTCGCTCGCTTTGGGAGGAGAGAGCACCTGGACAGGCTTGACTCCTGGATTGTCAATCAGAACGTTGTGGCCATGGCAGTCGGGTGGGCACCCAACAGGCTCAAGGCTGGCCCAAACGGCTCAGGCGTCAACCGTCTGGATACGGATGACATTTTGGCACTCCACACCCCCACCAAAGCCCCTTCTAACGGCAACGATTGTGTGTTAGTATCTGCCGGAGACAAAGGGCCCAAGACGGGTCAAAATCGCCGTTTTGCGCGCAGAATAGATTCAGCGGAGCGGGCACAGTCTTCCCAAGCAGAGGGTCGTGGGTTCGGGTCCCGTTTCCCGCTGCAGGTCTTTTCCCCGAAATCGTAGACGAAGCTGGGCACTTCGCCCGGCTTTATTGATGGAGCGCCATGACCGCAGCCCAAATGACTGCCATCGAGGGCAACGCCGTCCGAAACGGCATTCGCAACATCGCAATCATCTCCCACGTCGACCACGGCAAGACGACGCTGATCGACGCAATGCTGTGGCAGAGCGGCGTCTTCCGCGAGAACCAAGAGGTCGTCGAGCGTGTGATGGACTCGAACGACCTGGAGCGCGAGAAGGGGATCACGATTCTGGCCAAGAATGCAGCGGTGCGGTTTGGCCGGTACAAGATCAACATCGTCGACACGCCCGGACATGCCGACTTCGGGGGCGAGGTGGAGCGCACGCTGAAGATGGTCGACGGCGTGCTGCTACTGGTCGACGCCAGCGAAGGGCCGCTGCCGCAGACGCGCTTCGTGCTGAAGAAGGCACTCGAACTGGGACTGCCGCCGATCGTCGTGATCAACAAGATCGACCGGAAGGACGCGCGGCCGCAGGAGGTGCTGAGCGAGATCTACGACCTTTTCATCGACCTCGAGGCGCACGAGGACCAGCTCGATTTTCCTGTGCTCTACACGATCGCGCGCGACGGCGTCTGCCGGCTGACGCCCGAAGGCGAGGACCATCGCCTGAAGCCGCTGTTCGAGGAGATCGTCCGGGCAATCCCGGCACCGCGCTATCAGCCGTCAACGCCCCTACAGATGCTGGTGCTGGACCTCGACTACTCGGACTTTGTCGGACGGCTGGCGGTGGGACGTATCGTCAACGGGCGCCTGCGCGCGAAGCAGGACGTGGGACTGGTGCGCGAGGGCGGCAGCATCGATCGCGCCCGGATAAGCTATCTGTACACATTTGAGGGGCTGGAGCGCGTCGAGGTGGCCGAGGCGGGACCGGGGGACATCGTACAACTCGCGGGGTTCGACGAGGTGAACATCGGGGACACTATCACCGACGCGGATGACCCGCGGCCGCTTCCGCGCGTGACCGTCGACGAGCCGACCGTGAGCATGATGTTTTCGATCAACACCGCTCCCTTCGCTGGCCAAGAGGGACGGTTCGTAACATCGCGCAACCTGAAGGACCGGCTGGAGCGGGAAGTGCTGACGAACGTGGGGCTGCGCGTTGAGCCGGGCGACTCGGCGGACAGCTTCAAGGTGTCGGGCCGAGGCGAACTGCAGATGGCGGTCCTAATCGAGATGATGCGGCGCGAGGGATTCGAGCTGTCGGTGAGCAAGCCGCAGGTGATAACCCGCGAAATCGATGGCGTAGTGCACGAGCCCATGGAGCACCTGGTGATCGACTGCCCGGAGGACTACGTGGGCGTCGTGACGCAGAAGATCGCCGGCCGCAAGGGGCGCATGACGAACATGGTGAACCATGGCACAGGCCGGGTGCGGCTGGAGTTCCGCATCCCATCGCGGGGGCTCATCGGCTTCCGCGGCCAGCTCCTTACGGACACCCGCGGCACGGGGCTGCTGAACCACCTATACGACGGGTATGAGCCGTGGCAGGGAGAGATTGAGCATCGCACGAACGGGGCGCTGGTGGCGGACCGCGCGGGTGCAGCGGTGGCGTACGCTATCGAGCAGGCGCAGAAGCGCGGGGAGATGTTCGTCGAGCCGGGGGAACGTGTGTACGAGGGGATGGTCCTCGGCGAGAACGCGCGCGAGGGTGACATCAACCTCAACATCACGAAGGAAAAGAAGCTCACCAACATCCGCTCGTCGACGTCGGACATCGCGGTGCAACTGCTGCCGGTGCGGCGGATGTCGCTGGAACAGGCGCTGGAGTGGATCACCGAGGACGAGATGCTGGAGGTGACGCCGAAGAGCCTGCGACTGCGAAAGCGGCTGCTCACGGCAAACGAGCGGGCGCGGGGCGCGCGGCGGGGCTAGGAAGCGCGAACTCGCGGATCCACACAGGGTTTCGAAATCGCAAGCAAGGCCGAGCGATTCGCCCTGTGGGGTAGCAGAATGTCATCCCTATCTGGAGGGTTGATCCGGAGGGTTGACGCGGTGAGCTATTTGGGCCAGCCTTGAGGCACCACTCGGCTACCGGGCGCGAGGTGACGTTGACCCCCGGAGCGGCTCGTCAGCTGGCGCGCCTTTCAATCGATGCTCACGAACGGGACCCGGGATGGGGGCTGACTGCCGTCGACGCGGCGCTGGGGTGCACTATGAGCTCCAGCTCTCTTAGCGCATCATAGGTCCGGGCGGCCAGGGCTTCCCACAACGCCGGGCCGCTCAACTCGGCTCCCTCAGCCTGCTCTGTAATGCCTTGCAGATATCGCTCGTCGCAATCGATGGGGTCACCGAAGATGAGCCGTACGGCTTTGCCCCGTCGCGGAATCTTCGACCCGATGGGCAGGATCTCGTACATCCCATAGTGGTAGTAGGGGAGGGCTATTGGTTGCGTCTCCGCCATCAGACGTCCGACCCCGGACTTGAAGGGGTGAGTCATCAGAGCCATCGGGTGCCGGGTCCTCCCGCCTTCAGGGAAGATGTGAACCCACTGACCTTCACGCAGTCGGTCCCGCAAAAAGTGGAAACCGGATTGGTTCAACCCCGCGCCACGGACTATCGGGACGCCCTTGCCGGAGGTGAAGAACCACGCCACCAACGCTGACCCGAAGAAGTTGACTGCGTCGGTAGCGGCCCATCGGATATCCTCGTAACGCGGCAGGTCAAAGTTGGGCGGGAGTATGGGGTCGTCAAACAGCGAAACGTGATTACTGAAGGTCAGCAAGCCGCGGCCTTGGCGATGCTTTTGGGCCTCGAATTGTTCCAGCCTCTCGATGTCTAGCGAGTTCAGCGTCGTCATGAAGAACCTGCAGAGGCGAATAATCACCCTGGCCATGAAAGGGTGATACCACTTCTGGCCCGGCTTCCAGCGGGCAACGGCGTCCAGTTCGCGCTTGCTTCTCGACATAGGCAACCCTGGCCTCCAATACTACTGCTTTGTCAGCGTTGCCAAAACAGGCGCTCGCCAGTGGGGCCGCGAAATGAGGGTTCCCAGTATGGTATTCC
>WSZX01000442.1 GCA_013139935.1 Ardenticatenales bacterium | reverse complement strand
CGTGTCGGTCTGTCCATCACCTGCAACCAGTTGAACGCGGAAAGATTGTATCGCTCACCGAGTTTTCGATCAACTGACCCGACTCTGTTGCGGCCTTGAGCCTTGAAGGAGTGCAACCGCCCTCCTGATGTTCAGACAAGAGTTCGGACAATCGTCATTTTCCGCTTGCTGGCCGCCCAAAACAGGCAAGCGGGGGGTGTGTGCACACACCCCCCAATCCCTTGACAGGGCCGCAAAAACAGTTTGTGTCCGAACTATCGTCCCAAGCCCAGCCCTCGTGTTGCGCGGTCAAGATGACAATGCTACACTAGGGTCGACTGTGGTGAGTGGCTCAGGAGCCTGACAATGACACAGGTCCTCTATCGCAAGTGGCGCCCCATGACCTTTGATCAGGTCGTCGGGCAGGATCATGTAACCCAGACCTTGTGCAATGCGCTGGCGCTCGGCCGGGTGGGGCATGCATATCTCTTCTCCGGTCCGCGTGGGACCGGAAAGACGACCACGGCTCGGCTATTGGCCAAGGCGGTCAACTGTCTGGCAGAGGAACTGGCTGATAGGCCGTGCAATGCTTGCCGGCGGTGCCAGGCGGTAAATGAGGGTCGGTTCCTGGATCTGATCGAGATAGACGCGGCATCCAATACCGGGGTCGATGACATGCGGGACCTTCGGGAAAAGATCGGGTTCGCGCCAAACGAGGGCCGCTACAAGATATACATTGTTGACGAAGCGCACATGCTTTCCACCGCGGCCTTTAATGCGCTGCTGAAAACATTGGAAGAGCCCCCCCCCCATGCCATATTTGTGCTGGCGACGACCGAGGCGCACAAGATCCCGGCCACTGTTCTCTCTCGGTGCCAGCGATTCAAATTCCGCCGTATCCCCCTGAGTCAGATCGTCGCCCGCCTGGAGGCGATACTAGGACATGAGGGGGCGGCAGCGGAACCGGCCGCCCTGGATCTCATTGCCCGCCAAGCGACTGGGGCGATGCGTGATGCCGAGAGCCTGCTCGATCAGTTGCTCTCCAGCCATACCGGGGTCATCACGCTGGGGCACGCTCAGGCGCTGTTGGGAACAGCCACCAACGAGGCGATCGAGCAGATCGTGGCAGCGTGGGTGGCAGCCGATTCGGCGGCCGGGATGGGCGCAATCCAGCAGTCGATCGAAGCGGGCACCGACCCGCGGCAGTTCTCTCGCCAGTTGGTAGGCTATTTGCGAGGAGTATTGTTCCTCAAGACTAGTGGAGCTATTCCGACGGACCTCCCCGAAGGCATGCACGCTTCAGTGGCAGCCCACTCACGCGACCTGGGGACGGCAGAACTGATTGATGGATTGAGACGCTTCAGCGCGGCTGCGGCCGAGATCAAGGGTGGCTGGCACCCGCAACTTCCGCTGGAGCTTGCCTTTCTGGAATGCGTCGTCGGAGAGCAGAACGAAACGGCTCGCAAAGCGGATCGGACCTTTGGCGCACCCGGGACAGATGCTGTGCACGACGAGCCAGCCCCGGCCCCCTCCGTGGCTGCTCTGGAAAGTGCTCCGGAAGCGCACGGCGGAGCGTCCCGGGTGGATGCGCCCCCGCCAGAGGGCCCAAGGGACGATCTGCCGGCACATCCTTCCAAGGATGAGCGGCCGGTCCTTGACGGGCCGCTTTCGCCAGAGCTAGTTCAGAGCCGATGGGCCGCGTTTCTGGAGACCGTCAAGCGCCGTGATTTTCGGGTCGAAGCGATGTTGCGCTCCGGTGACGGTGTCCTGGGGATTGAGGACGGCATCGTTGTTTTGGGGTTCAGGTACAGTCTGCATCGGGAAAAAATGGAGACAGAAGAGTGGCGCACAGCGGTTGAGGATGGGTTGTCGGAGGCGATTGGGATCCCGCTGAGATTTCGCTGTGTTGATCCCCAAACCTATCACCGATCCCCGTCTGGGGCGGCCGTGTCACATCAGCCGAGCGCCATGGAGGCGGAGCAGCCAGCCGAATCCAGCGCGGCGCCACCCGTGCTTGGAGCCGAGGAGATTGAAGAGCTCAAGCGGTTTGGGACCGATGACCTGGATGCGGAGATCATAGAGGACGAGTAGAGCAAGGAGGCTCAATGGCCAAGAGGAAGCGACGGCCGCCGGGCATGCGCACATCTTCCGGCAAGGGGGCCAAGGGGATGATGGCCCAACTGCAAAAGGTGCAGGAGGAAATGATCGAGGCGCAGGGCGCTCTGGCGGACGAACGACTGACAGTCACGGCCGGCGGAGGAGCGGTCACCATTGTCATCACGGGGGATCAGCAGATCGATAGCGTGGAGATTGACCCGGATCTGCTCGATCCGGATGAGCAGGAGATGCTGCAGGATTTGCTGGTTGCCGCCTTTAACCAGGCAACCGAGCAGGCGAAGGAGATGGCCGCAGAACGGATGGGTGCTCTCACAGCCGGACTTGGGTTGCCTGGTGTCGGGGATTTGGGGCTCTGATGTCCTTCAAGGCTGTGCCGGAACCCGTTACCAGGCTCGTGGAAGAGTTCTCCAAGCTGCCCGGAATCGGTCCCAAGACAGCATCCCGCCTGGTCTATCATTTGCTCAAGGCGGCCGATGAGCGTTCCCTGGATCTGGCGACCGCTCTCCAAGAACTGAAAGCACGGACGCGGTTCTGCGACACCTGCTTTAACATCACCGAAGAGCAGCCCTGTCCGATTTGCCGCGATCCCGACCGGGAGCGGAGACTCATCTGTGTGGTCGAGGCTCCGCTGGATGTCCTGGCCATTGAGAAAACCGCCGTCTATCATGGTCAGTATCATGTTCTTCATGGTGCCATCTCGCCGATCGAGGGTGTTGGTCCCGACGATCTAAGGATCACCGAATTGTATGATCGTATCCGCAGAGGGGACGTCCGAGAGATCATCATCGCCACCAATCCAACGTTGGAGGGAGAAGCGACCGCCATGTATGTGCAAAGGCAGTTGGCAGCCCATGTGCCCACCATCAGCCGTCTGGCCCGGGGTCTTCCTGTTGGAGGCGATCTTGAGTATGTGGATCAGGTCACGCTGGCGCGCGCTCTGGAAGGACGCTCCGCGATGTGACTGACCTTGCAAGTGAGATCACGATCGCGGGTCCGCATTTGCTTGACACGGTCTCCTGTATCTGATAGAATAATCATGCCTTGGGAATTCGGGTGGTGAGGCCCTGGAAGGGGTTGCATCGCAAAAAAGAATAAGGTCAGGACGGAAAGGCATTGGCCCGTCAGGAAGGGTCGTGCCTTTTTCTGACGCATGGATTTCTCCGAGGCGCTTGACAATCACGGGAGAGTTGTTATACTCCCCGCCGTTGTCTGGATGGTACCTTAACAACTGAAAAGTGACAGGAA
>WSZX01000535.1 GCA_013139935.1 Ardenticatenales bacterium | reverse complement strand
AGGCATGGGGCATCCGCCACCGATGGCAACAGGAACACCCGCTCCGCCGTGGGCATGGCTTCCCACTCGACAGAGGGCACCAGGTCCTTCAGCGCTATCCGCAGGCTGTGGGGAGACGCAGCGTGTGGATGCGGCGGGATGCGGGGCTTGCGCCCTCGCTTTCGTGGCGCCGCCTCTGACGATTCGGCCCAAAGGAAAAAGGTGTCAGCCGACCAGCTACCGTGCACAACCAAATTCATGTGTCAAACCTTCCATCTTGGTTCTATCGCAGTCAGCCGGCAAGGAACTACCAGTCGAACCACTCCAACTCGTCACCGTCATACCAATCCAGCTCGACCTTCATTCCCTCGACTATGCACGACTGACATGAGTTGTTCGTCGTCCAGGTCAAAGTTGGACTTGATCCAGGCGCGAAACGCCCAGTTCTCATCCTGGAGTTCCTCGGCCAGGCGGCGTACTTCAGTTGGGTTGATCACCAATCTCACAATTTCTCTCCTTCCTCGAGGACGTCCGACTCTGGTCCAGCCACTCAAGGTGCGGTGGACCCATTCCTTGTCTCCAATACCTGTGCCTGATAGCCAGCGGGGGGAAATTCAATCACGCCTTCAGGCTACCTACAGCTCTGGCGGTTTTTTCTTGTATCCACCGAGCGCACCGTGACAAGGAAAGAGGCCCGCTTGGAACGGGCCTGTTGATATGGCCTGGCTGCGCTTTCACGAACGCAGCTCCGCGCATCCCAGCGTTCGCTGTCGCCGAGTGAGGTCGCGGTAGCGCATCAGGCCCTGACCAGCGCCTCCACAGTCAGTGGGCGATCGGCCACAACTGGCCGCAGTGCCGGTGGAAGATCCCGACCCAGTTCGGCCCAGGATTCTACCAGCGCATCCAGAGCCTCCTGAACGTTGGCGTGGACCCCGTCCGGCGTTTGGCCTTCCGTTACCAGTCCCGGCACATCGGGGCTGGTGACCGTGTATTCACCGTCGGGATTAGATTCAAGGTATAGCCGAATGGCATGCAAGCTCATCTCAACGTCCCTCCATATAGATGCCCACATTCCACCACAGACCACTGAGGAATAGTGTCATAGGCCACTTTGCTTGGTCAGAATCGGGGCAAACCGGGTCAAATTGAGTGGTCAGAGGCGGATTTGCTCATACCGCTTTATCCGGGCACCCAACGCAGAATACACAAAAGGCCGCAGAGCATCCGCTCAAAAATGTTGAGCCAATTGTCTCTTTCTCTCATCCGGTGCCATACACCTCCAGTGCCTCCACCCGGGCATCCGGAGAAATGAGCAACACGTCTGCCTGTATATCTCGCAGATGCTCGTACACTGCCTCTTCTCCAATCCCAGGCGGTGCGTAGACCGTGAAGAATACCTGCCGTGTCTCTGAGGTGATGCGCGTGCGATGGTCAGGGCCGTACACCACACTCGAGATGACACCCTGTGCATCGGCTATCATCATATCACCTGACTTAATATCTTGTTCCTGACCGTTGATTCGGACGTAGCGTTCACCACCCTGCGCCACATCAATCCCCACTGGCATCTGCAAGGCTTCCAGGTCATGTCCGGCCGTCAAGAGCAGGTTCTTCAGTTCGGCCATGAACATGGCTTCCACCAACGCCGCCACCTGCGGAATAGACCTGCCTTTGAAGACGATCGATTCCAGTTGAAGTTGGACATGGTAGGTCTTCTTGAAGCGCTTGTAATAGGCATTGTAGGCCTGGATGATCGGAAGCGCCTTCAGCGCGGCTCTATCATGGCCGGAGAAACGAGAACGCAACTGGCTCTCCAATTCCTCCTTGCGCTTGTCGAACGCGGTGTCATGCTTTGGATTGGCAACGTCGTGCATCGTCAGGATGCCAACGGCTGCCCCAGGATAAGTTGTTCTCCACGCCTCTGATACTGTAAACACTTGGCTCAACTCCTTCTCACGCTGAACCATTTCAGCTACACGACTGCCTGACCCTTGCCGCGGCCGGATTCCCTTCGGGACCGCTTGGCAGACGGCAGCTTTTCAGGCCACACCAGCGAGAGTCGGCCGCGCCCCCTTTCATCACTGGCAACTCTTGCAGTGCCACTCGAGTGGTCTTCCCGGCTGCCCTCTACATTTCCATCATCTCTATACTCAACTCATATTCCTCTCGAACCCCATAGATTTCTATCAACACCCAATCGACCAAACGCGCCATTTCCTCCACTCCTACCCGTTCGATCTCATACGTCGCATATGATCCCACATCGATATCCATCAGCCGACAGTGGGGCAATATCTCACTCAGCGCCCCCTCTAGCGTCGTCGCGACTTTTCTATCCCAGTGCCAGTGGATGTTGAGCATATTCTCCGTCACTTGTACCCACTCATCACCACCGACGACATTGAATGTGGCACAAAGACCTGGCTTCTCTTCAAGGCCGTCATACAACTCTCTCAGCACCGACTCGATTTCCGCGATCTGGATGGCCGGGATCCGCTCCTCAGGCGGGGGAAGCGTGCCAGCCTTGATCATCTCTGCCCACGTCGGTCCCAGTGTCGATGAAACCTCCGGTACCGGGATTGCGGTGGCCGTGGCTGCGGCTGGCTCAACAGTTGCTTCAGGTGCTGACTCTGCACAGGCCGCCAAGATGGAGGCCATCGCCGCGCTCACAGAAAACAGCATAAACTGGCGTCGAGTCACCTTTCGTTCAATATCCATCTCCATTCTCCCTATATCTGAGGAATTTCACTTCATCCCTTGTCAGCGTCCCTTGTCGGCCGCAGCCCTACTATATTCTTTCATGGACTTGAGTCACAGCGACTTGACACTCGGTGCACATCATCCTTTCATGTCAGACTCCTAAGGACCGCCGCTCTTGGCCGCATCCGGTAATGGGACCCTTTCTTTGGTCAGAGTCGGGGCAAGTCGGGTCAAACTGAATGGCCAGGCCCACAGGGGGTAATTGGAGTGAGCGGGATTCGGTCGGATTCATTGGCGACCGGAAAGGGACTATCGTGCCTGACCAGTGCCTGCAGAGCTTGTCGCGACCAGCTTGTCCCATGATAATGGTCCGAAACCTCGCGAGTGAGGGCAGCACCTCCCACCGTGCTTTGGGATGGCAGGCCAAACACACGGCGAGGCACCACCAAGAATGGTCATTGTACAACGCTGCCCCGGCACCGTCAAACATAACCTCACCTCCACTGCAGCCTAGCTAGCGTCAATCTGGCACCCTTGACGCTTGATCGTCAGAGCCAGCCACGTCACCGAGTGACGCGAACGTGAGAGAAACCTCATTCCCACATGCCAGTTCGGTACTGCATCACCAGTCGCCCCCGGTTACCACGATCTGGTGCGGCTGTTTGTCGATTTCCGGCCGATTAGGATCCACCGGAATTCGGC
>WSZX01000171.1 GCA_013139935.1 Ardenticatenales bacterium | reverse complement strand
CGATGACCTCCTCTGGCGTATACCCCAGCATGGGCAGGATGGCCGGATTGACGTAGGAGAGTTCAAGGTTCAGATCCATCATCCAGATGCAGTCGAGTGAGTTGTCCGCCAGCAAACGGTACATCTTTTCGCTTTCGTGTAGCGCATTTTCTACCTGCTTGCGTTCTGTGATCTGCTCCAATATCCCATAGAAACCGGCAACCGCCCCGTCAGAGTCATAGAACGGAAAAGCGTGGTTGTATACCCACATGCTTTCTCCATCCTTCGTTCGGCACTCCATCTCGCTGCCCATCTTCCGGTACCGGCCGTTCGTCAGCACTTCCTCGCGGAACGCTTTGCCTCCCTCGATTTGAGCATCACCAACAATCAACTCGGGGACGATCTTCTCCTGATTCGCAATCAACTCCTCGGTAGAATAGCCCGTTAGCCTCTCGGCCGCAGCGCTGATGTAGACCAATTTCCCGTCCCTGTCCCGCTCATAAATGACGTGGCTCAGATGCTGGGTCAGGATCCGAAATCGTTGCTCGCTCTTGTGCAGAGCCTCCTCGGCTCGTTGTCGCCTGGCGAGGTCGCGGATGAGCAATAATGCCGCCAAAGCGGTGATGATAGTGATCACCGCCGTTTCGATGATCGACTCCTGCCAGTTGATCGGGGTAGGCGGCGCACCCAACAAGAGGTGGGGCGCATCCAGTATCTCATTCAGCCACACCACGATACAGGGCAATAGCCACATGCCGGCGATGAGCAGCCACGCTGTGCTCGGTCGAATCCGGCCTCCTATCTGCCGGTGTTCGGTCTCCGGGGAATCCAACCCGCTGCCCAGCGGCGGCATCTCGGCGGGAGCGTCGCTGGGTTGTGCTCTCTTGCTGTCTTCCAGGCTCATGGGCTCGCGTCCTTGGTTTGAACGATAGCGGCCGGCGAGGCATGTCCGCGCACAAGCAAGACGGGAACGACTAGGAATGACGCGATCAGCAGATACCTGGGAAGAGATGGCTGCCGGTTCATGGGTGACCTCCTGGTGGACCTTGGGTGAGGAACGATCCCTGGCTGTTTAGCATGATAGTATACCACGGCACCGTGCCGGTGGGGAGGATTCCATGACTGCCCCGGGGCCATCAACGCGCTGTATCGCGACGAGGAACCGGGATGGCGGCTCTTACCAGAGCCGGGAGTTTGCCATCGACCATCCGGGAGATTGACGCCGACCTGCAAGCCAAGCGCGCATGGCTACCCGAGGTACTCTCCAGCTATTGCCAATACGCTCAGATGGTGGCAGAATTGGGTGCTGATGGCAACAAAACCGTTCGAGGTTGATCCAGTATCCCGACGAAACCCCCTGCAATGCGCACGCTGAGGCCACTCGTCACTGTCGTCATCTTGGCTGCCATCGGCCTGTTCTTCTGGCAGCTCGAGCACGGACCTCCGGCCGCAGGTGTTCCCCCGCGCCGCGCGGCCGGCGCGCCCGCCGGCGGCGCCCGTGCCACCGGCGCGAGTGCCGGTGGCGCCCGTGCCAGCGGAGTGACCGTCAGCGAGCCGGTTGTACCCAGCATCAGCCCGCCCGTCAGCGAACTGCCGCTCTACGAACCCGAGTACCACCTCGATCGCGAGATCAACCCGCGTCTCAGCCTGAACGCGGGGCTGGTCGACCTGGAAGGCGTGGGCGGGATCCTGGGCGGCGTGGACCCATTGCTGGAACTGCAGGAGAATGCGCCGCGGGGCCAGGCTCGCGCCTTTGCCGCCCCCATCCTCAACTTTGAGGGGCAGAGCTTCACCGGTGTGAACCCGCCCGACACCGAGGGCGACGTCGGTCCCCACCACTACATACAGATCATCAATGGCGCCGGCGGAGCCGTCTTTGTCATCTATGACAAGGCCGGCGGCGTTCTATCGGGGCCAACCAGCCTCGACTCGCTTGGCGTATTGGACTGCGCCAATGGCCTCGGCGATCCCATCGTGCTGTACGACCGGCTTGCCGACCGGTGGCTGCTGAGCGAGTTCTCGACAGAAGGGTCCAAGCTCTGCGTGTACATCTCAAGCACCCCGGACCCACTCGGCGAGTGGTACCACTATGCGTTCACCGCGCCCGAGTTCCCGGACTATCCCAAATACGCCGTCTGGCCCGACGCCTATTATCTGTCGACCAACGAGTGGAGCCCGGCCGTCTATGCGCTGGACAGGAACCAGATGCTGTCTGGCAAGCCCGCCACCTTTCAGCGATTTGCGCCGCCCAGCCTGGCGGGATTCGGCTTTCAGGCGTTCACCCCCAGCGATCTGGATGGTTCCATGCCGCCTCCGGCCGGCTCGCCGAACTACTTTGTGCGGCACCGGGACGACGAGGTGCACAACAGCGGATACAACAACCCCAGTGTGGATTACCTGGAGATATGGGAGTTTAGCGTCGACTTTGCTGCGCCGGCCAACTCGAGCTTTTCCGGACCCAAGAGTATCCCGATCGCCGAATTTGATTCCGATCTGTGCGGCCTCGACAGCTTCGAGTGTGTTCCCATGCCCGGGACCAATACCACGCTTGACCCCCTGCGGGAGGTGGTGATGTGGCGGCTCCAGTACCGCAATTTTGGCTCGCACGAAGCGCTGGTGGGAAACCTGGCCACTGACGTGGACGATACCGATCATGCGGGCATTCGCTGGTTTGAGCTGCGCAGGAGCGGCGGCGGCGCCTGGTCGCTGTTCCAGCAGGGAACCTACGCCCCGGATGAACACGGCCGCTGGATGGGCAGCATCGCCATGGACGGCAGCGGCAACATCGCCCTGGGCTACAGCGTCTCCAGCAGCACCGCATACCCCTCGGTCCGCTATGCTGGCCGGCTGTCCGGCGACCCGCTGGGCAC
>WSZX01000088.1 GCA_013139935.1 Ardenticatenales bacterium | reverse complement strand
AGAGCGCATGCCCCCAGCCCGAGCCCGGCCAACACAGCTCTGGCGTCGTGAGAAGCCGTCCGGCGGGCAGCAGCGGCTTCCAGCCTGGCCACGGCCTGGCCGTAGGCGTCCACCAGCTTCGCCTGTTCTGCTGAACCGGCCGTGGAAAGGGCCTCCGCCAGGGCCGTCACCTCTGCTTCGGCCGATTCCAGTTCCGATGCACCAGCGTGCAGCAGGTCAGCCAGCGTGTCTGCCCGATCGTAGCTCAGGCCTTGCTCCAAAAAACCGAGTCGGAGGTCGGGAGGGTTGAACCGAACCGACCCGCCGTCCGGCCGCTCTTCGCCGGCGATGATACGGAGTAGAGTCGTCTTGCCGCAGCCATTGGGGCCAACCAACCCCATTCGATCGCCGGGGTTGATGACAAGCGAGACCTTTTCGAGAATCGTGTTATCCGCGTAACATTTGCCAATATTGGATAGCTGAAGCACGTTGGTGTTGCTCCTATCCCGGTCCATGCGCCGGGAGGTACCGTTTCCAGCACAGCGCCGCGAAACGCCAATGGCGGGGCGGAAAACGAACAGAGCCGTGGGGTGGACGCACCCACGGCTCGAAATCAATGCCCGTCGTTTAGGCTAGGGAATCAGCAGTGCAGAGCACCCGTACTATTCTTGTGATGTCCGCTATTCTTCATCCCAAGCCTCTCCTTCAAAGAGATGGTCACAGTATAACTGCGCCTGCCGGGCTGTCAACGTTGGCAGGCCGAGCTTTGGACGCGAATTCGGAGAACACAGCTATTGTCGGTACAGACGGAATGTGTGGGGGGAGTGTGGGTCGGGTTGCGCGCCACACTCCCCCCTTTCTCACTCTCGTGGTTGTCCAGATGCTTCATTGACCCGGCGCTCGTGCCCGCGTCTCCGAACTCGGATGGCACGCGGTTCACCTTTGGCCAGCGCATTACCCCCGGCCGATTCCCCGGTAAGTGAATCCCGCTTTCTTCATGTCGGAAGGTTCATAGATGTTCCGGCCGTCCACAATGACCGGCTGCCTCATCAATTCCTTGACCCGATCGAGGTCGAGTTGCCTGAATTCATTCCATTCGGTGCAGATGACGACAGCGTCGCAACCACTCACGAGTTCGTACGCATCACTAGCCAGCTCGATGTTTGGGATCACTCTTCCTGCCCACTCCATAGCGACTGGATCATATCCCTTGACAGAGGCACCCGCCTCTTGCAGCATGCGGCAGATGTCAATGGAGGGGGCATCACGCATGTCATCCGTGCTGGGCTTGAATGCCAGGCCCAGGAGGCCGATAGTCCGGCCGCTCAGATCATCTCCCAGGATCTCCTGCGTTTTGAGCACGACTGTCTTGCGCTGGATTTCATTGATATCCATGACCGCCTGGAGGAGCCGCGGGTGGCGGCCCTTGACGTTCGCCATGTAGGCCAGCGCTTTCACGTCCTTGGGGAAACAGCTTCCGCCATAGCCGATGCCGGCTCCGAGGAAGCTGGGACCGATGCGCTTGTCCAGTGCCATGCCGGCCGTAACTTCCCGCACATCCGCATCCAGGTCTTCACAGATATTGGCAATCTCGTTGATAAAGCTGATCTTGGTGGCCAGAAAGGCGTTGGAAGCATACTTTATCATCTCGGCCGTGCGCAGGTTGGTGATCATGATCGGAGCACGCAGCGGCAGGTGGAGCTGGGCGACCCTCTCGGCAGCCTCTGCGTCGCGAGAGCCCAGGACGGTCCGGTCCTGATTCATAAAGTCACTAATGGCCGTGCCCTCGCGCAGGAATTCGGGGCAGGAAACGACCGAAAAGGGAATCGTCCCTGGCTGCGCCTTGCGCACGATCTCTGCCACCCAGTCGCCTGTGCCGACCGGGACGGTGGATTTGTTGATGACGATGAGGGGATGGTCCATCACCGCGGCCACGGATTCGGCCGCTGCCCGCACATACTGCAGGTCGGCTTCTCCATCCACCCCTTCCGGGGTTCCGACGCAGATAAAGACAAACTCGGCCTCGTGGTCGTTGATCGCTTCCTCGTAAGAGGTCGTGAAAGAGAGCCGGCCCGCTCTGAGGTTCCGATCCACCAATTCCTTCAGCCCTTGCTCGTAGATGGGCATGATCCCCTGGTTCAGGTTCGCAATTCGCTCCTCGTTGATGTCCAGTCCGCAGACCCTGTTGCCTAGATCCGCAAAGCAGGCACCGGTGATCATACCTACATACCCGACGCCGATAACGGTGATGTTCTTCATGGTGCTCTCCTGGTATTATGGTCATCCATCGCGAGTTTGGCTGCCCGTCGCCCGATCTCTACCGCATAGTTTGTGCCCCGATCCCAAGGATAGACCTGGCTCATATTGGCAGTGTAGAGGCCGGGGATGGGAGTTCGGAGGGGGGGAATGTTTCGCGATTGGTTAACAAGTGGCACCGGTTGAGCATAGCCGGCCCGGAACAGGTAGCTGGTGCGAACCCAATCCGGCCCAAAGCCCTGGTTGACCTGCTTGAGGGCTGGGAGGTAGAGGGCCAGCAACTCGTCCTTGGTCAACTGCATGTAGGGATGTTCCGCCGACATATAGTCGCCACAATAGACAATATGGTCCCCGCCATAATGCTTCCGGTCAATATAGTTGGTATGTTCCACCAGCCCCATGAAGGGAAAGGGGTTTCGAGCCTTGTCCACCGAGTTGGCGGGCAGGTTGAGCCAATAGGTATGGGGCATGAGTTGCCGCTTGAGGGCCAGCACAAGGACTTGAGCGCCCATTGATTTCAGGCCGCGCCACTGAGCCATATAGTCCTCTGGCAGCGAGCGGGCTATCTCCATTAGCTGCCCTGGACCAACGGTGACGATAGCCGATGTGTAACTGATTGCCTCTTCCCCCGCGTCAACCACAATTCCACCATCCGGTTCCGGCGCGATGGCCTTGACCGGCGTTCGCAAACGCAGCCCAGCTCCGTGGCGCACTATTTCAGCGACCAGCACGTCCACAAACCCCTGGAACCCACCCTCGAAATAGCCCAGCCTGGGACTGCGCTTGTATATCCGTGCCCAGAACCAGGCCATGTTCACCTGCCGGTAATAGTCGCCGAATTTACTGATCAGCATCGGCTGCCACAGGCGCCGGTATGCTTCTGGACCCATCCAACGTGTCGCCCATTCCTCGACGGTGATCCGTTCCAGTACCTGCCACTGGCGAGTGAAGCGTAGATAGAGTCCCGCCAGGCCAAAACGAACCTTGGCGGGCCAGGAGAGACCCGGGTACCTTAGCACAGCCACAGGGCTGTCAAATGGGTGGGCCTGCCCCTGATGCCACATGGCAGTGATCGGCCGGGGAAAAGAGACCTTGTTGCTGGCCCCGATTTCGTTGATCAACCCCAGCACATCGTTGTCTGACTGGAACCAGTGATGGTAGAATCGTTCCAAGGGCCAGTCCCACTTGGGGTCCCGGAAACCAGAAGCCAGTCCGCCGGGTTCGCCGGCCGCCTCGTAGAGTGTTACGCCATGCCCCGCAAGGACAAGGTCATGCGCAGCCGCCAGACCGGTCACACCTGCGCCGATAACTGCGATGTTCATGGGCCTGCTCCGTGTTGAACGTCCGCTCTTGGGGGCCTGGCATGATCGAGTTCCATCATCGACCGCCACCTGCCCCCCGGTGCGCTTCCCCGGCCGCCATTCGAGCCAGTTCCGACCGGCCGGTGCCGGTGCGCCACATAAAGTAGAGCCCAGCCGCCGTTTCGGTGGACCAGAGGACCGCATGCAGCAGGGAGACGTAGGCAATCGCTAGGCTCTCGCCAACGACCGACTTTAGTGTCAGGATCACCGCCCCATCAAAGGTACCGATATTGCCGGGCGCCGAAGGTAGAGAGGTTGCCAGGTTGGCGGCGGCGCTCATCAGCATCAGGTGGTGGAAACCGACGTCCAGGCCGAATGCCAACATCATCGTGCGGTACATCCCGGTTTCAAAAGTCCACACGAGGATGGAGAGGAGGAGCACGCCCGTGATCGAACCAACCGATTTGATGGTGGCAAAGCTGAGGATCAGCCGGTTGGCTATCTGTTCTGCCTGCACCCGGAATCGGATGGGAATCACAGCGCCGATCAGCCAGCTCGATGTTCGCTGGATTTGGCGAGGCCAGAGGACCAACGCGTAGATTCCTGCCAGTGCGAGGCCAAAGAGAGCCAGCGCGCCCCAGGCGAGTTCTTGCCATACGGCCGGAATGCCCCCGGTAAAGATCACTACCACCAGAAAGAGGAGCATGGTCAGTCCATCAAAGACCCGTTCAATGAGGATGGAGGCCAGCGCCAGCGTGCCTGGTACGCGGTTGAGCCGGTGGAACAGCGCCCAGCGGACAACTTCGCCCACGCGGAATGGGTAGATGTTATTGGCTCCGCGCCCCATGGCCATGGTGGCAAGCATCTCGCCAAAGGGAATGGACCTCTCCGACCGGAAGAGAGCTTGCATCCTAAGAGTCCGGGCAGCCAATGCACCGAGGTACAGGAGGA
>WSZX01000284.1 GCA_013139935.1 Ardenticatenales bacterium | reverse complement strand
CGCGGCGATGATTCTCACCCCCGTGACCCACGCCGCAGCCCGCTCCGCCCAGCAGCGCCAACACGCCATCGTCGTGAATCGCAATGCCCGTCCTGGCCAGGACTTGAAGCGCGCCCTCATGTATCCGCTCGACTCTATCCTCGGTGAGGACAGAGAGGGTGGATCGGTTGCAGTCAGGCCCGCTCGCGCTCATCCGCTGGCATCCTCCGGCATCACCAGCATCCCCCAGCATCCCAACAACGACTGGCAGGATTCCTCAACTCAACCGCCTCCCGCCTGATCTCCTCCATCGCTCACTCTACCTTCAAACGTGGGTCCAGGATATCCCGAAGTCCTTCGCCAAAGAGGTTGATGCTCAACACCAGGGCCAGGATCGCCAGCCCCGGCAGCGTGGCGATCCACCAGGAGGTGACCAAATAGTCGCGCCCGTCGGCGACCATCGAGCCCCAGGCCGGTGTGGGTGGTTGGATGCCCAGGCCCAGAAAGCTCAGGCTGGCCTCGGTGATGATCAGAGAGCCCATGTTCAGCGTAGCCAATACCAGGATGGAATGAAAGATGTTCGGCAGAATCTCGCTGATGATGATAACCGGGTTGGATTGGCCCACCACTTTGGCCGCTTCGACATATTCCTGGGTCTTTTCGGCCATGACGGCGCCCCGGGCCAGGCGAAAGAACACAACCCAGCACTTGAGCGTCAGCGCCAGCAGCAGGTTAGTGAAACCCGGCCCCAGAAAAGCCATCATGCCGATGGCAAAGATGAGAAAGGGAAAGGCCATCAGGAGATCGGCGAACCGAGAGATGATGGTGTCCACCCAACCGCGATAGTAGCCGCTCACCGCTCCTAGAGCCGTGCCGATCGACGCGGAAAT
This sequence comes from Ardenticatenales bacterium, assembly GCA_013139935.1. Classification (GTDB taxonomy): domain Bacteria; phylum Chloroflexota; class Anaerolineae; order Promineifilales; family UBA4811; genus GLR113. The sequence goes on along the minus strand of WSZX01000284.1, from coordinate 3,766 downwards.
GCCCACCGCCAGTATCCCCACCCACAACGATATTCTGGCCCCGTGGATGATGCGCGACAAAAGGTCGCGCCCCTGCACATCGGTGCCCAGCAGAAACTCGGGGTTGCCGCCCTCTTCCCAGACGGGAGGGATCAACTGCTCCCTCAGGTGCCCCCTCATCGCATCACCGGGCGAGACCTGAGGCGCAAAGATGGCCATCAGCACAAACAGCAGTACCATCACCCCACCCAGCAGCGCCGAGGGCTGTCTCGAGAGTTCGCCGAGAAAGCTGAGGCCACTGCGTCCCCAGAGTTGAAACCGGAGTTTGAACGGATAGAGTATCTGTTGGTAAGCGGTAGTCTTGCCTTCGGTATCCATTCGCTAGAGCGTGATCTTGGGGTTGAGGTAAGTATAGAGCACATCCACCATCAGGTTGGCCATGACAAAGACAAAGGCATAAACCATCACCGCCCCCTGAACCAGGGGAAAGTGCCGCGCAAAGATGGACTGCACAACCAACCGGCCCAGGCCCGGCCAGCCAAAAACTGTCTCCACAATCATGTTGCCACCCAGTAGCACGCCCACCTGCAAACCGACCACCGTGATCGTAGGGATCAGCGCGTTGCGCAGCGCGTGCTTGAGGACGACCAGTGACTCTACCAGCCCCTTCGCGCGGGCCAGGGTCACGTAATCCTGGCGCAGCACCTCCAACATGCTGGACCTCAGAATGCGCGCGACGGTGGCCGCCATCGCCGCACCCAGGCTGATGGAAGGCAACACCAGGTGGCTCAGGCTGCTGATCAACGCCGCCTTGTTGCCGGTGAGGATGCTGTCTAGCACGTACATGCCGGTCACCGTTCGCAGTTCCACGCCATAGTCAATCCGCCCCGCCACCGGAAGCCACTGGAGGCGCACCGAGAAGAGAAGCATAAGAAGGATGCCCAGCCAGAAGGAGGGCATGGAAACACCCAGGAACGCTCCCGCCATGCCAATCCGGTCTATCGCCGAGTACTGCTTGACCGCAGAGATAATGCCGATGGGCACGGATACCACCAGGCCAACGAACAACGCTCCCAGCGCCAGTTCAATCGTGGCCGGCAGGCGCTCGGCGATGAGTTCACTCACCGGCGCGCGCCTGGCGTAGGAATTGCCCAGGTCACCCCGGATGGCGTCGGCCAGAAAGAGGTAGAGCTGGATGTGCAGGGGCTTGTCGAGGTTGAACTCGCGGCGCAGGTTCTCTATCTCCCCCTCGGACACATAGCCGGCCTCACCCATCATGATGTCCACCGGATCTCCTGGCGTCATCCGCATGAAAAGAAAGACGACTATAGCCACCCCGAACATGATCGGGATGACCGCCAGGATTCTCTCCAGGATTTTGACCGTTCTCACACACGCACTCCTGTCCCGCGGGTGGCGCGGGGGCGCTCGAGGAATCAGACCTCAGAGGGATGAGCCACCGGGCCGGTGACTCATCCCTGCTGTGATCGGTAGGTCCTACTCTGAGAACCAGACGTCGTGCATGTTCAGCCGCCCATCGGCCGCAACCGTCCAGTTCTGGACACTCGCAGAACTGGCCTCGACAATGTCGGGGAGGAACAAAAAGACCGCCGGCGCCTCTTCGTACACCAGTTGCTGGGCCTCGTTGTAGAGCTCGTGGCGCCTTTCCACATCCGCCTCTATCTCGCCGGCCGCCACGAGTTCGTCCACGCGAGGGTTGCTATAGCCGGAAAAATTACCCCGCCCGTTGCCCGTGCCCTCAACACGCGAGTGCCACTTGGCCTCAAAGTGGCCCACGGGGTCAAAGGCCGAGTCGCCCCAGTCGCCCACGTAGGCTGTGCGCTCGCCGTCCAGCATCAACGGCTTTAGCACGCTATAGTCGCCCCACACGCGCACGGTGGCATCAATGCCAAGTTCCTGCAACTGCCCCGCCAACCCCTCCGCCCTCGGCTTGCTTGTGGGCCGTACATCGATGACAAACGTGAATATCTCACCATCCTGGTCCAGAAAGCCGTCCTCATCCGAGTCTGTCCATCCCGCCTCGGCCAGCAGTTCCAGCGCTTTGTCCGGATCGTAGCCATAGGGCTCCAACGTAGGATCGGCAAAGTTGTTATAGGGCGACAGGGGGCCTGCGATGACGACGCCCAGTCCGCCAAGTACCGTGTCCAGAATGGTCTCTGCATCGACTGCATAGTTCATGGCCAGCCGCACGCGGACATCGTCAAAGGGCGGCTGGTTGACGTTCATCTCCATCCATGCCGGCCGGGTGCTGGGGCCGCTGGCCACGCGCACACTGGCGTTGGTTGCCAGCACCGGGATCATGTGCGAGGGCACGCTCTGGATGATGTTCACCTCGCCGGCGCGAAGGGCAGACACCCGCGTTGAGGCTTCGGGCAAGATCCTAAAGATCACCCGATCCAGCAACGGCGGGCCCACCGGCGGCAGCTCATCGGCGCCGCCATAGTAGTCGTCAAACCGCTCCATCACGATCTGATCGCCCAAACTGCCTTCGACGAACTTGAATGGACCGCAACCCACCGGCGCTTCAATAAAGCCCTCGGTGCCCACCTGTTCAAAGTAATCCTTGGGGACGATCTGCTGGTGGACTAGCATCTGCATGGCCGCCGGGAAGGGGGCCGACAGGTACAAGCGCACCGTATAGTCGTCCACGATCTCGACGCTTTCCACAGGCCCGATGAGGCCTTTGCGCGGGGAGGTGTGGGGCTCGGGGTACTCGATCGCATTCTCGGTGATGATACGATCAAAGGTGAATTTCACGTCCTCAGCCGTCAGGTCCTCGCCGTTGTGGAAGGTAACGCCCTTTTTGAGCACAAACTCCCACGTGACGCCGTCAATCAGCGTGGCCGACTCGGCCAGTTGCAGCAACACCCGGCCGTCGCTGGAACGAGTCACCAGACCGTCGAACATGTTGCGGATGACAGTCTCGGTTGTCGTATCGCGGTAATCGGCCGGGTCCAGCGTCATGATCTCGGCGGACAACCCAATGACCATAGTGCCGCCCGGCTGCGGCCCCACGACCGGGGTGACAGTCACTGGCACCTCGACAGTGGTCTCTACCTCTACCTCTACCTCTACAGGGACAGTGACCTCTACCACCTCCGGCGCCGGCGGAGCACACGCGGCTATCACCATTAGCAATATCACTGCCGTCACCAGGGTACTCGCCAACCTTTTGTTGCCGATCATCTTTATCCTCCTTTTTGTTTAGAATTCATCCTTCGCTGACATTATCTTAATATAGACAGACTTGTATCACCTGTTTATTGCATATTCACCTCCTTTGCTCTGTGGCTATTCATCCAGCAGAAGTTCACTTTCCTTATACACAGCATCCACGCTGCGCAGCGCCGTGAGCGTCTGCTGCGGCCGCCGGAAGGAGAGAGCAGCGACGAAGGCACTGATGAGCGAGAAAATCGCGACCGGGGAAATGCTATGGGCGACACCATTGGTGGCCACTATAAAGGCATAGTCCGCCAGTTGGTTCAGGGGCGACAATGCGCTGTCGCTGATGGAGATCCTCTTGGCCCCTACCTCCCTGGCCCGGTGCAGCGCCTCGACGGTCTCGCGAAAGTAGCGCCAGAAACAGATGCCTATCACCAGGTCATCTGGTCTCAGCACACTGAGTTCCAAGGACAGCGGTACGCCACCGGTGGGCACAACCCGGACAGGAAAGCCCATTACCTTGAGTGAATGGGCAAAAAAAAGGGCCGGTGAGGCCGAAAGTCCCTCGCCCACCACCAGGATGCCAGTCGCACGACCAATCTCG
>WSZX01000315.1 GCA_013139935.1 Ardenticatenales bacterium | reverse complement strand
CCTGGCGGCGATGGCAGGCGTTCGCTACGCGGTCGAGCATCCCGAGGTCTATGGAGAGGTGAACGTCAACGGCACCATCAACATCCTGGACGGCGCCCGGCTGAACGGGGTACGCTGTTTCGTGCTGGCTTCCACCTCTTCTGTTTATGGAGGCACGGAAGCGATACCCTTTGTGGAGAGCGATCCCTGCAATCGGCCGCTGCAGCCGTACGCTGCCACCAAGAAAGCGGGCGAGGTTCTGGGCTATAGCTACCACCATCTTTTTGACCTCGACTTTACGGCGGTCCGCTTTTTCACCGTATATGGGCCGAGTGGCAGGCCGGACATGATGGCGTACAAGGTGCTGGACAGCATCTTTACCGGCCGGCAGATTCCTTTGTACAACGACGGACAGATGCACCGGGACTGGACTTATATCGACGACATTGCGGCCGGGGTAGTGGCCGCCCTCGACCGGCCGATGGGGTATGAGATCATCAACCTCGGCCGCGGAGAGCCGGTGCTGCTGGCAGAGTTTGTGGCGCTGCTGGAAAAGCTAGCCGGCAAGAGAGCGAACCTGGTTCCCGCTCCCATGATTCCGGCCGACGTCAAGTACACCTATGCCGACATTTCCAAGGCGCGCCGCCTGCTGGGCTACAATCCTCAGATATCGGTTGAGGAAGGGGTAGAGCGGTTCTGGCATTGGTACCGGGACACGGTGCTCGGCAGGTAGCAGGCGGCCGGTCAGGATGGGCCGCTCTCTGAGGTTTCGTTCGCCAGCGCGGCATCGAGAGGCAGTTGGATAAAGAACGCACTGCCCTTGCCCAGTTGGCTCTCCACCCAGACCCGGCCGTTGTGTGACTCGACCACCGAGCGGACAATGGCCAGTCCCAGACCCGTCCCGGCTATCTCGGCCATCTCCTGGCCCCCTACGCGGGAGAACTTTTGGAAGAGCCGCGATTGATCCACGGATGAGATCCCGGGGCCGCTGTCAATCACCCCCACGATGATTGACTCGGCGGTATGCTTGGCCGGGATCACCACCCGGCCTCCCTCCGGGGTGTATTTGATCGCGTTGCTGACCAGATTGCCGATGGCCTGGGTGATGCGCAGTTCGTTGGCCACGATCGCCGGCAATTCATCGGGCACGGCCACCTCCAACTTGATTTCTCTTTCGCCCGCGCGGGCAGCGAACTGATTCACGACATTCGCAATGATGGTCTGCACCGAGCATGGCTCGCGGTCGGCATCCACGCCGGCTTCGATCTTGGCCAGATCGAGCAGGTTGCCGACCAGTTTTTGCATGCGCTGTACCGACTGGAGAATCGAAGTCACATAGCGCCGCTGAAGCTCGGTCAGACCCGCCTCATCATCCAGCATCCAGGCATATCCCAGAATCGTGCCCAAGGGGTTCTTGAGATCGTGGGACACTGCAGCCACGAACTCTGACTTGAGCGCGTCCAGTTCTGTAAAGTGGGTGATATCATGCAGGACGGTCACCCGGCCGACTCGCGGAATATCGTGCACCCGCACATGGTGGTGACCCCCGCCGGCCAGTTCTATCACCGCATCCTGGGCTTGTTCCTCGGCCGCCTGATCAAGCAGCTTGAGCAGGGGCGAATCCGGCAGCAGGTCGCCCAGCGGTTTCCCCACCGCATCGTCGGGCCGAAGGTCGAGCAGCGTCGCAGCCGCGGGATTGAGCATCGCCAGCCGATGCTCGCGCCCGTCACTCACCAGGATAGCATCGTTCACGGTGTTCAGGATAGACGCAACAGTGTCCCGCTCGTCGCTTACCTGGGTGAATAGATGAGCATTCTCAATAGCTATGGCGGCCTGATGAGCTATGGCAGTCAGCAGTTGGAGGTCAAGGCGGTTAAAGGCACCCGGCTGTTGATGCTCCAGGGTGACCAGTCCAGTCATCATCCCGCGACGCGTAAGTGGGGCCGCCAGCACCGAGCGGACAGGTTTTTCATCGTTATCAAATATGTGCCAGCGGTCGTCGGTCCTGGTATCCTCTACGATCGCTCCCTTCCGGTGGCGAAAGACCCAACCTGCCAGGCCTTTTTCCATCACCACCGACACGACTCTTTTTCTTTCTTCGGCCGGGAGGTGCTGGCGGGCAAGAAAGTATCTCACAACCTCGCCCCGTCCATCCAGCATGAAGAGGCTCCCCTGTGAAGCTCCCAGGGATTGGACGGTGAGCGACAGCACTTTGCCCAGGACGGCAGGGAGTTCGAGAGTGCTGCTGAACTCGCGGGTAATGTCGAACAGAAGTTTGAGAGTGGCGGTTGCCCCCTGAGGAGGGCCTGATCGGGAGCCAGCGTTCATGGCGACGCCTCGGCAGATGAGCATCGGTGCCAGCCGGGAAAGCGCCAGTTGCCCATCAGGTCGTCAGGAAACCTGAAAGAGCCAAGTCGGGCATTGCCAGCCAACCATCTAGATATGTTAACACCAGTCTCATCTAGACACAAATCAGGCAGATACAAATCAGGCTCGCGCTTCCAGCAGGCGTGCCAACTCGTCCCGCTCAAAGAGCGGCAGCGGTCGTCGCTCGCCGGCACGAATCATCGTCACCTCATCGCCCGGCGCCACGACCCGGCCGATTCGGGTGGCTGCGATTCCGCCGGCCGTTAACGCTTGGACGACTGCGCCGACGGCGCCGGCCGCAGCGGCGATGAGCAGGCTGCCGGAGGCGATGAGCCCAAGCGGGTCCAGCCCAAACAGTTCGCAGATCAGCCCGGTTTCGGGCAGGAGGGGGAGATCATCCTCATCGATTTC
>WSZX01000435.1 GCA_013139935.1 Ardenticatenales bacterium | reverse complement strand
CGCTCATCACCGGTGGGGCATCCGGTGTCGGGCGGGCGACAGCTCTGCTGTTTGCCCGCCAGGGAGCAGCAGTCTCGGTGGTGGATATCGACCAGGCTGGCGGGCAGGCGGTCGTGCAGGCGATCATGGAGAATGGCGGCCGGGCGATTTTTCTGCGCTGCGACGTTGCCGTGGCGGCCGACTGCCGGCGCGCGGTGCAGCAGACGGTGGATCGACTGGGCGGTCTCGACATCCTCTTCAACAACGCGGGCATTATCCGGCGGGCCACCGTGTTGGGTACCACAGAGGAAGAATGGGACCGGGTGCTGGCGGTGAATGTCAAGTCGATCTTTTTGCTCAGCAGGTACGCCATCCCTGTCATGGCGCAGGCCGGTGGAGGGGTGATCGTCAACACGGCATCGGGCTGGGGACTCGTGGGAGGGCGCAACGCGGTCTCGTACTGCGCCTCAAAGGGCGCAGTAGTGAACATGACCAGGGCAATGGCCCTCGACCACGGCGAGCAGAACATCCGCGTCAACTCTGTCTGCCCCGGCGACATCGACACGCCCATGCTGCAACGTGAGGCGCAGCAACTCGACCAGTCAGCAGAGCAATTCCTGGCCCAGGCGGCCGATCGCCCCTTGATGCGTGTGGGCCGGCCGGAAGACATCGCCCAGGCGGTGCTCTACCTCGCCAGTGACGCCTCGTCTTTCGTCACCGGATCAACCCTCGTGGTGGATGGCGGTGGACTGGCCGGGTAGGGATCTGTGAGGAATCCAACTTGAGTCAGGGCGTTGTATTTGACATAAAGAAGTTCTCCATCCACGATGGCCCGGGAATCCGCACCACCGTGTTCCTAAAGGGGTGCTCGCTCCATTGTGCTTGGTGCCACAACCCGGAGGGCATTTCCGCCAATGGCGAGATGTGGCTCTGGGAGAACCGTTGCATCGCCTGTGGAGAGTGCCTGGTCGCGTGCTCAGATGACGCGCTGTCCCTCGTGGACGGCGTCCTGTCCCTGGATAGGTCAAGATGCAGCGGTTGCGGCTCGTGTGCCGAGTTCTGCCCCGCAGGAGCCCTCGAATACGTCGGCCGGACCATGACGATCGCGCAAGTCATGGCCGAGATCGAGCGAGACGTCATCTTTTACGACGAGTCGGGCGGCGGGGTAACGATTTCCGGCGGGGAACCGCTCTGCCAACCTGATTTTTTGGAGGCGCTGCTGCGGGCCTGCCAGGAGCGAGAAATCCACACGGTGGTGGATACGGCCGGATCGGCGCCGCCCGAGGCATTGCGCGCCATTGCTCCTTATGTAGATCTCTTCTTGTACGACCTGAAACTGATGGACGATGCTGCCCACCAGCGCTTCACGGGCGGGTCGAACCGGCTCATCCTGCAGAACCTGCGATCGCTTGCCGCCGGCGGCCCGCAGGGTCACGCAATCATCGTCCGCCTTCCCATCGTGCCGGGCATAACGGACGGTGACGAGAACATTGCCGAGATTGGCCGCTTTGTGGCCTCCCTGGGTTGCATCCAGCAGGTGGATATCCTGCCGTACCATCGGGCAGGAACTGGCAAATACGGCCGGTTGCAGATCGAACACGGCTTGCAGGAGACCCGGCCCCCTTCCAACGAACAGATGGCGCAGATAGCCGCTGCACTGGAGAGCTTTGGGCTGGCAGTGAGTCACGGAGGATAGCCGGATGAACGAGAGAGTTGCCGAACTGAGAAGGCAGAGCCTGCAAGCCGTGCCGACCATTACGGCGGAACGCGCCCGGTTGCTGACCGATTTCTATCAGCAGGGGGTCCGCCCCATCTCCAACCCGGTCCAGAGGGCCCTCGCCTTCAAGTACCTGCTGGAAAACAAGGCTATCTGTATCAACGACGGCGAGTTGATTGTGGGGGAGCGAGGCCCTTCCCCTAAAGCGACCCCCACTTTTCCCGAGATCTGCTGTCACACGCTGCAAGATCTCGATCTCCTCGACGCGCGGGAAAAGATTCCGTATGCGGTCGACGCAGAGACGAGGCGTATGCAGCGAGAGTTGATCATCCCGTTCTGGAAGGGCAGATCGATGCGTGAGCGCATCTTTGACCAGATGACGGCCGAGTGGAAAGCCGCGTATGAGTCCGGCGTCTTTACCGAGTTCATGGAGCAGCGGGCTCCGGGCCACACTGTGCTGGACAACAAGATCTACTGCCGGGGGATGCTCGGCTTTGAACACGACATCCAGGCCAGCCTCGACAGCCTGGACTACCTCAGCGATCCTGATGCCTACTCCAAGCAGGAAGAACTAAGGGCCATGGCAATATGCGCCGATGCGCTGATCCGCTTTGCCGGGCGTCACGCAGAAAAAGCCCGCGAACTGGCCCTGGCGCAACCGGGGCCAGACCCCCGCCGCAAGCAGGAATTGGAGCGTATTGCCGATATCTGCTCGCACGTTCCCGCCCATCCGCCGAGAGATTTCTGGGAGGCGCTACAATCGTACTGGTTCGTTCACCTGGGTGTAATAACCGAACTGAATCCATGGGATGCGTTCAACCCCGGCCGGCTGGATCAGCATCTGGCGCCCTTTTACGAGAGAGGACTGGCCGATGGGACGCTGACGCGGGAAGGCGCCGAGGAGCTACTCCAGTGTTTCTGGATCAAGTTCAACAACCAACCTGCTCCTCCCAAGGTTGGGGTGACCGCCCAGGAGAGCAGTACTTACACTGACTTTGCCACTATCAACACCGGTGGCCTGAAACCGGATGGGTCGGACGGCGTCAATGAGGTCACTTTCCTCATATTGGATGTCATAGACGAGATGCGGTTGCTTCAGCCCGGCTCATGTCTGCAACTCAGCAAAATGAACCCGGATCGCTTTCTGAAACGAGCCGGGCGGATTATCCGCACCGGGTTTGGCCAACCTTCGATCTTTAACGCAGACGTGGTTGTGCAAGAGTTGGTCCGACAGGGCAAGTCGATCGAGGATGCTCGCAATGGTGGCACCAGCGGCTGTGTCGAGACGGGCGCGTTTGGCAAAGAGAACTATAACCTGACCGGTTACTTTAGCCTTCCCAAGGTGCTGGAGATCACCCTCTACAACGGAGTGGACCCCCGCACCGGCCGCACGATCGGTCTAGAGACGGGCAAGGCGACCGATTTCGAATCCTTTGCTGCGCTCTGGGATGCCTTTGTCCGGCAACTGCATCACTTTGTCGACATCAAGGTACGGGGCAACAATGTCATCGAACGACTGTACGCTGCCCACTTGCCGGTCCCGTTTCTCTCGCTGCTGATCGACGATTGTATTGCCACCGGCCGTGATTATCACGAGGGCGGTGCCCGGTACAACACCTCCTACATCCAGGGGGTTGGGCTCGGGACGACCACTGACGCCCTGGCCGCCATCAAATTCCAAGTGTTTGACCGGGGCGCCGTGTCGATGGCTGATCTGATGGCGGCACTGCGGGACGATTTCGAGGAGCACGAACCGCTGCGCCAGCACCTGGTGAATAAGACACCCCGGTACGGCAACGATGATGACGCTGCCGACGCGGTGATGCAGGCCATCTTTGAGGCATACTATCGCGCCGTCCATGGTCGTCCCAACACCAAGGGAGGCAGCTATCAGATCAATCTACTGCCCACGACGGTCCATATCTACTTCGGCTCGGTCACGGGAGCGACGCCCGACGGCCGTCGGGCGGGCGAACCGCTGTCGGAAGGCATTTCGCCGGTCCAGGGGGCCGACCGGCGAGGCCCGACGGCCGTCATCAGATCGGCCGCCAAGATGGACCACATCCGGACCGGCGGCACTCTGCTCAATCAGAAACTCACCCCCCAACTGCTGGCGGACGATTCCGGACTCTCAAAGCTGGCCCACCTGGTGCGCTCCTATTTCAAGTTGGATGGGCATCACATCCAATTCAATGTGGTGGACGCCGCCACCCTACGCGCGGCCCAGAGAGAGCCGGAGAAACACCGCGACCTGATCGTGCGAGTGGCAGGTTACAGCGATTACTTTTGCGACCTGAGCGAGGCGCTCCAGGACGAGATCATCTCTCGCACCGAACACAAATCATTCTGACCATGCAGGGCGAGCCCCTGACAAGGGTGATCCCCGAGGGTGTCAAAAAAGCGGCTGCGGCGGCGGGAGAGAGAGGCAGGGGTGGCGAAGGGGGCGCAAAGCGCCCCAACCCCACCCCTGCAAGCTTTCCTCACCTGCACTGCCCGCAGGCGCAAGTGTGTGCAGCAGCGGAACTGCAGAGGGGGCGGCGCCTCGCTTGTCTTTCTACCCCCTCATCGCTACCGGCGGTGCCGACGAAATCGAGCAAGACGGGCAAATCGAAACACCAGGACGGCAGGGTTCCGCCCACAAGAGAGGGGGCAAACCACCGCAACAGGCATTCTAACTGGTGCTATCTTGCCTCCCGCCTAGACCGCGCGCTCGCTTCAGATCACCCCAGAAGGGTTTGTAAAGAAAGCTCTCCTCGCCCAACTCGCAGAGTTGCCGGAACATCGCTTTCGTTACCGTAAACGCAAGGATATCTGGCGGTAGATGCCGGCGCATGGCGATATCGGTCGCGCCTATCAACGCTCGCGGGGAATCGAGATCAGCGAGGAGAGGCAGCAACTCCATGCAGCCCGCACCAAAAGGCGCGATCACCGGGGCAGGGGACCCCGGTGTGTGATGGTAATGGGCGCCTGTGATGAGCATGCTGACCTGATCTGCGTTCACATGAAAGGCCACGGTCTTGAGATGGGCATACTGATCCGCTCTCAGTGGGCCGATGAGGAGATTAGAGTGCTCCGGCCAGTACGGCTCTTGCCGATCCAACCATTGGTGCATCAGATCGTGGGATGCTTTCAACCCTTCGTCGTCCACCAGGAAACAGACAAAATCCTCGCGGGGGCGGGCCGATATCCCCCAGAGCCAGTTGCCCGCCCCGTCGCACCCAAAGTTGTCCGCGGTGAGGTGAAGCGTCTCGCCCCGAAGCCATCTGTCATAGAAGGCAAAGACGCAGGGGCGCGTCCCGGCCCGCGGCCTGACCAACGGCTCAAAGGGGGATGCGTCGGGCGCATCGTAGACTCCTATGAGGGGGATGTCAAGGTCGATTGCTTGCAGCAGAGCGAGTGAATCAGGTTGCATGGTCATCTCCTTTGAACATCTCGTGGCTCATGGCCTCGGTGAGGAAAGGCGCAGGCGCCGAACTTGCCCTCTTTCCTTCATAGCAACGCGGGCAGACTCTCTTGTCCAATTCCATATCGCGCCGCCGATCTGCCCTCCAACGGTTCCGCTAGCCCATGGCTGACGAGAATAACAATACCCTGTACCGGCGCCGTGTCAAATGCGACCCATTGCGAGTGTAGAATAATAAGCGAGGCGCCGTCCCCTCTGCAGCAGCCCTTTCCTCAACACACTCATCCATGGGGGTGTCGAAAAGCAGACAAGATCCCCAAACCCCTCCTACGTCTCCCCACCCGGCGAGCGACTCTTTTTCCACACCCTCATCCATGATGGGGGGACACGCTTTCCAGGCTCGAGATTGCATGCCAACTCCATGTTTTCTCCACAGTTTCTCCATCGCTGTGTGCTATTCTATGGTCAATCGTCGGAAACAAGCTACCTACCAAGGAGGTATTGCAGTGACAAAGATGTGGAAAATCATGGCCATCGGCGGTGTTCTTCTCGCCGTCCTGGCGCTGGGAGCCGCTGTGGTTCTTGCCCAGGAACCGGAAGAGGCGCCGTTCGTCGATGACGATGGAGACGGTCTTTGCGACTATTGTGGGGAGATGCCGGACAACTTGTTGCGTGACAGCCGCCGGCCTGGTCAGCGTGGGTCGCGGATGATGGACTTTCGCCCCGACGGCTTTATGCGCGGCGGCACGATCGTAGAGGCGGCCGCCGATCAGTTGAGCATGACGGTGGACGAAGTGATTGCTGAACGCGCGGGTGGCAACAGCATCGCCGACCTGGCCGGCAGCCGCGGCGTGGAGGTACAGGATCTTATCGGCGCGTACGTGGCGGAGCGGGGGGCTGCGCTGGATGCTGCCGTAGAGGCCGGGCGAATCACTCGGGAGCAGGCCGATGCAATCCTGGAGCGGATGGCCGAGATGGCGCTCGATCAAATCAACCAGGCTGGGCACTATGGCCCTGATTTTCGATCAGGTGGTGGTGTTCATGGGATGATGGGAGCAGGTAATATCTCGATGCTCGAGGTGCTGGCTCAGGAACTGGGCTTGACCGTCGATGAGATCATGGCCGAACTCCAGACCGGCATCAGCATCGCCGAGTTGGCAGCCGGCCACGGTGTGGAGGCCCAGGAAATCGTGGGTGCTTTGCTGGGAGAGCGGGAGGCTTGGCTGCTCGAGGCGGTGGCTGCGGGCCGGATCACGCAGGAGCGGTCCGACTTTATGATGAGCCAGATGGAGGAAATGATCGAGGGTCACATCAATCAGCCTTGGGGGGGAACCCCCGACGGCGCTGACTATGGATGCGGCCGAGGCTTTGCGCCGAGGTCAGGCGGGCACCCCGGATCGGGCAGCCTTAATCGCTTCCCGGGTGGACACGGCCGGGGCATGGGGACAAGTGGCGACTGGTCTAGCCCCATGTTCCAGGGCCAGGACACGTAGGAACTGCTCATTCATGAGGCGAATCACCGACTAACCCGAGGCTTTGACCCAAGATCGGACATGTGGACCCAGGTATGATCTCGCGCTGGCCCCCAGACCGAGACGGGAAGGTGCAGGCGGCAGCGCCGCCTGCACCTTCTGTATTCCGGCTTGATCGTCAACCGGATTGGCGGCTTGGGGACCAGTGTCTGAAGCTCAGGACAACGAGTTGACGGGTTACGGGCAATAGAGTACCCTCCCTGATGCCCTTGCATCATGCCCTTTCACTCATCCAGGAATCGCCAAGTGAGTGCAGTGATCGAACCAAGGAGAGAGTCAGAGCCGTGGTGTCGTGTGCAGTGGCTCTCGGCCCTGGCGGCGGCCGGTGAGAGGCCCTGCGTAGCGCTCTCATTCGTGCAGGACCCCAGCGTCTGCAAAGCCGTTCTCGGACCATGAAGACCATCTTGATAGTAGACGATGAACCGGAAATCATCCGGGTGACGAGGGGCTACCTGGAACGGGCCGGCTTCCGGGTGGTGTCGGCGGGGAACGGCCCGTCCGCTCTGGCTGTCTTTCGGCGGGAGGAACCCGATCTGGTCATCCTGGATCTCAATCTGCCGGCGCCTCCCGGGCAGGAGCCCCTGGATGGCCTGGACGTAGCCAGAGCTATCCGGAGGGGTCGAGGCCGGTCCAGCAGCACCCCCATCATCATGCTCACGGCACGCGTGGATGAGATGGATCGTGTCATCGGCCTGGAACTAGGGGCGGACGACTATGTGCCCAAGCCGTTCAGTCCACGAGAACTGGTGGCCCGGGTGCGGGCCGTGCTTCGCCGGGCTGCGCCCAGCCCATCCAATGCCCGTCTCATCCGTGCCGGACAGTTGACTATTGATCCCGGCCGGCGCCTTACGATGATTGGCGGGAGGAGCATCGAGCTGACCCCAACCGAGTTCACCTTGCTGCTGACAATGGCGAGCGCTCCGGGCCAGGTGTTCAGCCGCGCTCAGTTGCTGGACGCGCTGGGCCCAGACCACGAAGGACTGGAACGGACGGTGGATAGCCACATCAAGAACCTGCGGGCCAAAATAGAAACCGACCCGCGACAACCTGATCTCATCCTCACCGTCTTTGGCGCGGGGTACAAGTTCGATGAACCGGATTAGGCGGCGCCTCCTGTCTTTTGGGCTCTTTGCCAGACTCATGGGGGCATTTGTCGTCATCGTCCTCGTTGTGGGCGTCCTGGTGACCTGGTTGGCCGGCCGGGCTACCCGCGAGGAATTCCACCTCTACGTCACCGAAGCGGATCAGCTCCGGGCAAACCGGCTGGCGCCCTTACTGGCTAGCTATTACGAGGCACGCAACGGATGGGATGGCATCGACGATGCTCTGACCATCCGGCTCCCTGGCCCTCCCGAGATCGCCGCAGAAGCGCCTCAAATCTTTCCGGACCGAACGGGGGAACCACACGGCCGGTTTGGCATCATGGAGAGAATGGCAGGGGGGATGAGTACGATGGGGGGGATGGATATGCTGCGCGTGCTGGGGACACGAGCAATAATCGCCGACCCCAGCGGGGAGATCGTGGGCGACACCGCCGGCGAGCTAGCCGGCCGGCAGGTCGACGCCAGCACGCTGGCCGCGGGCGCGCCTATCTGGAGTGGGGAAGAGCAGATCGGTACCGTGTGGTTGACCTCTGGAGAGCCGTCGGCGGCTCAAAACGAGCGATTCCTGGCCAACGTGAACCGGGCAACTTTGCTGGCGGCTTTGGTAGCCGGCGTGGTGGCTCTCATTCTGGGTGGCCTCATCACCTGGGGGGTGACACGCCCGATGCAGGAGCTAACCCGCGCTGCCGAAGCGATTGCGGCCGGGGATATGAGCCGTCGCGTTCAGGTCAAAGGGGCGGAAGTCGGCGACCTGGCCAATGCCTTTAACAAGATGGCGGCCGAGTTGGAGAGGGCCGAAGCGCTCCGCAGACAGATGACGGCCGATATCGCCCACGAACTCCGCACCCCTCTGAGTGTCATCCGCGGTAACGTGGAGGCGCTACAGGACGGGGTCTTTCCGCTGACCACCGAGGCGCTGGAACCCATCCAGGCCAAGACAAAGCTCCTGTCCCGGCTCGTCGAGGACCTCCGCGAGTTGGCATTGGCAGAATCAGGGCATCTGCGCCTGGACCGCGAGGCGACTGACCTGGCGGCGCTGACGCAGCGAACTGCGGCCGCCTTTCATGCCGCGGCCGAAGCGAAATCCATCTCGCTCGAGGTAACGAACGACTCAGACAAACCGATGGCGCATGCCGACCCACAGCGGATCGAACAGGTGTTGGCGAATCTCCTCTCCAATGCGCTCTACCACACACCGGATGGGGGCGGCATCGCCATCCGGGTCTCCTCGGGTGAACCCGGTTGGCTGACCGTCTGGGTGTCAGACACGGGACCGGGGATCCCGGTCGACGCGTTGCCCAATGTCTTTGAGCGCTTTTATCGAGCAGACAGAGGACGAGCGCGCGGAACGAATGGGGAGGGAAGCGGCCTGGGCCTGGCGGTCGCTCGCTCAATTGTCGAGGCGCATGGCGGCGCCATCGGCGTGGACAGTCCCCCGGCCCAGGGGGCAAGTTTTTGGTTCTCTCTGCCGCTCTGGGGCCACTAACCTGCTGAATGGCCCCATGGAATTCTCCACCTGCACTCAAAATGCATACCTCCTCCACAGGATCTCCACACTTTTCATGTATGATCTATGCTGCAAAGAAGCCGCCCTCGCCTGCGGGGGGACGAGGACCGCTTGGCACTTGTCAAGAACTCACTTCCCGCGTTGCATGGTGAATCGAGTGCATTGTACTGGGCGTGGACCGACACGTACGGTGTGCGGCACAGTGTAGAACGGCAGCAAGAATGCCAAGTTGCTTTCATCAAATAGTGAGGAGAACGCGATGACTCGCAGAAAGGGCTTTTGGATTGTGTTCGTCGTCGTGCTCCTGGTGGCGGCCGCCGCCGGGGCCTATTACTATGATAGCGTGTACCTGCCCTCCCTCGCTCCCGAGGAGATCCCGTTGCAGACCGCTGCCGTTCGCCGGGGCCAGATCGTGATCTCAGCCAGCGGGGTCGGAACCGTGATACCGGCGGCCGAGGTTGACCTGGGTTTCCAGGGGAGCGGGCTACTGACAGAGGTGTTGGTAAGAGTGGGCGACCAAGTGCGGGCGGGTGATCCGCTGGCCCGGTTAGCCGACACCCAAGCCCGGCGGGCGGTCATCTCTGCCCAATTGCAGGTCCTCCAAGCTGAGGAGGCCCTCACCGCGGGGCTGGACACTGACAGGGCGGAGCAAGAGGCGGCGCTGGCACAAGCCAACCTGGCGATAGCCCAACTCAAACTGGACGATCTGCTCGGCTGGACCCCGGATGAACGGATTGTGGAGCAGGCTCAGGCCAGCCTGGAGGCGGCTGAGGCCAACTATGAGGCGGTGACGAGCCGGTCTGCCTACGATGTCACCCTGTCCGCCCGCATCAGCCTGGAGCAAGCGCAGCAAAGCCTGGTGGATTCCCAGGCTGCCTATGACACCGCCTGGGAACCGGCCCGTGACTGGGAACTCTACATGACTGAACCGACATCCACTTCTCCGGACGCAAGGGAGGCAACTGGGCCTTCCATGTCCGATCGGTTGGAGAGCGAACGGGCTTCCGCAGAAAGGGCGCTGCAAAGGGCGCAGCAAAACCTGGAAATCGCTCAGGCCAGCTATAACCTGGCCTGGTCCGGAATCAACGACAGCGACAAGCTGAACGCGTGGAACAATGTGCTGAACGCCCAAACCGCGTTGGAGGCCGCCCAGACTGGCCCCGATGAACTGGAAACCCAATCGGCCCAGATCCAGGTCCTGCAGGCAGAGATTTCGCTGACCCAGGCGCAGGCCGAACTAGAGTCGAGCACGGAACAGTTGGAACTGACGCTGGCCCAGGCCGAACTCAACCTGGAAATCGCCCAAGAAGACCTGGAAGGGACCACGTTGCGGGCGCCGATGGACGGAACGGTTATGGCTGTATCGGCGCAGGTGGGCGAGAGCGTGGGAGGTGCGGCGCTGGTCACCATTGCTGACGTCAACCAGCCGACTCTCGAGATCTACCTGGACGAGACGGATCTTAACAACATTGGGGTCGGTTTCGAGGTAGAGGTGGTCCTTGACGCGCTGCCCGACGACGTGTTCACCGGGCACGTGGTGCAGGTGGACCCCGGCCTGGTCACCATTAGCGGAGTGACCGGCGTGCGCGCGTTGGCCCAACTGGATCCATCGTCCTACGCCAAGCCGCAGGCATTGCCGATCGGCGCCAATGCAGCCATCGACGTCATTGGCGGCCGCGCGGAAAACGCCTTGCTGGTACCGGTGGAGGCACTCAATGAGATCGCCCCAGGCAAGTATGCGGTCTTTGTCATGGATCCCACGCACGACGAGCCGGTGTTCACCCTGGTTGAGGTGGGGCTGATGGACTATTCCTTTGCTGAAATCATCTCCGGCGTTGACCTGGGTGATGTGGTCACCACCGGTATTGTGGAGACCAACTGATGGCCCGGCCGTCGATCATTCAGACGTACAGCACTCGCCAGGTCTGCCGCACGGGCGGCAGCCAGGTGGCTGTCCTAGATGGTGTTGACTTTCCAATCGATGAGGACGAATTCGTTGCCGGCGCCAAGTTGGGTGATGTGGTCGCCACCGGTCTCGTGGAGGCTGACTAGTGGCCCGGCAGCCGATCATTCAGACGTACGGGATACGCAAGGTCTACGGTATGGGCGACATTCAGGTGGTTGCCCTGGACGGCATTGACCTCCGAATCGATGAGGGCGAGTTCGTTGCCGTGATGGGGCCATCCGGGTCGGGTAAGAGCACCTTGATGAATATCCTGGGCTGCCTGGATCGGCCGACCGAGGGCCGTTACCTCCTTGGCGGGGAAGATGTCAGCCATCTGGACCGGGCGCAATTGGCCGCCATCCGCAGTCGGCGACTCGGCTTTGTCTTCCAGTCCTACA
>WSZX01000410.1 GCA_013139935.1 Ardenticatenales bacterium | reverse complement strand
GCGCTACCAACTGGTCATAGAGCGCCTGGAGGTCCGGGTTGGTGAACTCGCCCACGCTCTGTCCGCCGGCCGGGTCCGGCAGGTCGTAGCGCTCCAAGAGCCTCTGCACGGCGTCGGTGTGGGTCTGCTCGCTGCGGGCGATGTTGGCAAAGGACTGGAAATCCCACAGCTCAAAGAGCGTGAGATAGACGTCCCGGGCCAGCTTTTCCTCTTCACGCATATAGAGCAGGCCGCTGGCTTCGGCGTCAGTCAGGACCCCAAGCGGGAACTGGCCGATGGCCGCTTGCGTGGCAGCGGTGTCCACGTTGGCGCTGTCGGCCTCGACAACGTTGCCGCTTTCTTCGGCGACTATGGCCGGGGCATCTTCTTGGATGATGGGATACGCTTCAGCGGCCACGGATGCCGCCTCTTTGATGGGATACACCGCCTCAACCAGATTCTGCTCTGGTTCCGGCGCGATTGATGGGTCACTGATGCCGGCGGCTGGGGCGGCCTCGACCTCTTGGGTCGCGGGAGCGGCCTCACTGCAGGCTGCCAGCAGCATCGATAGTGCGATAGCGAGCGCGATCAGCGTCAGGCTCATTTGTTTCATGCTGGTTTTCATCATTGTCTCCTGGTCGGTTGATTGTGTCTCTTGGTCACGGATGAGTTGCTCCATCTCGTTTTCTGGCGTCATCATATCATGCAGTTGTTAGGTTGGTGTGAAGAGGATATGTACAGTGTATAGAGATCGGCGCCCGGGAAATGGGATTGCGCGAGAAGCAGGCCTGAGTTATTCTCGGATACGGCAATGGGTAACTTCTATTGATCGGGAGAGGTGATCGACGATGGAAGCCACACTGACCGCCATAGAAACGACAGGAACGGTGGATGAGCATAGCCAGCTTCAACTCGATGGCGCACTTCCCATTTCGGGTCCAGTACGTGTGCGTGCAATCGTGCTGTATCCCCTTGATGACGAGTGGCATGAGAAAAAGTGGCTACGGGCGGCCGCTCTCAACCCAGCTTTCGCCTATCTGAGAGATCCGGCCGAGGATATCTACTCGCTGGCTGACGGGGAACCATTCCGTGACGAGGTATAAGGTTGTCCTTGTTCGCTTTCCATTCGATGATCTTTCCAGCGCCAAGGTCCGTCCCGCGGTTTGCCTCACCGACCCGATCGGGCCTCATAGACACTTGGTTCCGATTTGAATCGACAGTCGGATCTCAGCGGCACCCCGCCCCCGGAGCCACGGGTCGGAATACCCCAAGGAAGATATGGACGACGACACGGAGGACCGACTGCCATTGAGTTCTTGAGACCGTGGCGGAGTCGTGGTCGCCGTGTCCCGCACGCTGTGAAAGCCCGAACGATGGGGGGCTCGGTTTCCGATGCGAGATCGTAGGTCGGAATGGTATTCCGACCACCGTCTTGCCCCTGGGGGCACGGGTCGGAACACCATTCCGACTTGCCTGCACGGCTGTGCTGCTCAGATTGTGGATCCGACCACCATCCTTTCCCCTGGCCACGGGTCGGATTTCCATCACCTCTATCAAAGCTTGCTGGCAAAAAAGTCGCGTTGACAGCCCATGTGCGCAAGCTGCTGGCGATTACCAACACAATGCTCATGCCCATGGAGCCTTGGAGGTTGACCGGATAAGCGAAAAAAGCTTGACATTTCACACAGTCGCTCCGACCTACGGGGGCTGGTCTTGCTGGTCAGGCTGCGCATGCAGCGCTATAATCGGCCGCCGAGACGAAGGAGAGGGCGCGTCGGTGCTGGCAATGGTCTATGCAACGAGGATGATACAGTGAAGAACGAGCACGACCTGCTTTTCACCGGCGGCATGGTGGTCGTCGGCCGGGACCTCCAGCGGTCGGAGGTGGCGGTGCGGGTTAAAGAGCTTGCGCCTCTGAAAGAGGGCCGCAAGCTGGGCGACTGGCGGGTGCCGGGGGGCTTGGTTTGCGTGGTAGGCGACATCGAGCTCGTGCCAGAGTACTGGAGGAAGAGACTTGGCACCCAGGCCATTGGTGAAGTGGTTCGCCTTGCCTTCACCCAGGCGGGAGGCGATATCTTTCTTGGGTCCGCCCCATGAAAAGAACTCGGCGGCAATCCGCGTCTGTGAAAAAGCGGGCTTTACGCAGATCACGGGAAAGAGCCCGTGGTCAAGGCACATGGCGATGACGCTGGCTCGGGAGGGACAATGAACTGCATAGGTTCCGGAAAGGAAAAAGCACCCATCCTCGTTCTTGGGGGCACAGGCCACTATGGCAGACATATCGTCAGAAGCCTGCTGGAGAAGGGGAGGAGCGTCCAGGTACTGAGTCGCAACGCAGCCAACGCCCGCGACGTCTTGGGCGATGGAGTCAGGATCGTGGAAGGGGACATCACGTCAAGGGATTCGGTCGTGGAGGCGCTGAGAGGAGTCAGAGCCGTCGTTATCAGTGTGTCCGCATTCACCCCGAGATCAATTCGCAGACTGAGACTCATCGAGTGCGATTCTGTGCTCATGGTCCTGGAGAATGCGCGCGACGCGGGTGTTTCCCGTATCGTGTTCATCTCCGTATATGACATCAGAGAGGATCTGCTCAGGGAGTTGAATCTCGATCCCGAAAGCGCGCGGATCAAACTGGAAGTCGAGGCGGCCCTTGCGGTGTCAGAGTTCAACTGGACCGTACTGGGCGCGGCTCCGTCGATGCAGATCTTCTTCGCCATGATTCGGGGAGACACCATGATCGTGCCGGGAGGAGGCCCGCCTGCGCTGCCCACGGTCTCCCGCATGGACGTGGGAGAGATCGCCGCTCAGGCGGTTCTGAGAGATGACCTGCACCGCAAACGCGTCCGGCTGACCGGGCCGGAGGCGTTCTCATTTCGAGAGGCGGCTCTGAGGATCTCGGCCGCCACCGGCCGGAGCATCAGATTCCGAAAGATTCCGCTCCTTCCCCTGGAGATCGCCTCTATCGTCACCAGGCCCGTCAATCCGTTCCTTTCGCATCTCTTGCCCATGGTCAAATTGATGAACAACTTCCCGCTAGACGTAGCGGCCCAGGTCCCTCAAGACCACCAGTGGCTGGTAGATACGTTCAAGTACGCGCCGACGACACTGGAAATGGAAGCACAGAGATGGATGAAGACGTGACGCGACGCCTGTCCTGTCGCTGATCTGTCCCGCCCGAGCTCTCGCCTGCCCATCGCCACGACTTCAAGTCCTCGGACGAGCACCCCAGAGGCCAGAGGAACCCTGTCGCGCCAGAGGCCCTCGAGCAGAGCCCTTCCGAGATCGCCGAAGCCTGGCCCTCGTGGGACCTGCCGCGGCCATGCCCGCCTTCTTCAGGAGGATGCGTCACCCTACATGCCACCGTTCTGAAGCAATCGCTCGATCCCTGGGCCGTCACATGGAGGTACGCGACGCGGGCGGCTGGCGGGTGCTGGGAGCGGTGCGGAGCCGCACACAAGTCGGCATGGCATTCTGATCCTGCGGCGGCCGGCCAGGGGGACGTCCTGGTCGGAATTCCATTCCGACCTACCGGGGCTGGCCTTGCTGGTCAGGCGGCGGGTGTGGGGCTATAATTGGCGCCCGGCACGAACGAGACGACGCGGTTTTGCCGGCGACGGTCCATGTGATGAGGATGATACAGTGAAGAACAAGTACGACCTGCTTTTCACCGGTGGCATGGTGGTCACCGGCCGGGGCCTCCAGCGGGCGGACGTGGCGGTGCGGGGTGAAGAGATTGCGGCCGTGGGGCGGGATCTGAGCCGGGACGCGGCCGCGGAGGTGCTGGACATCACCGGCAAGTACCTCTTTCCCGGCATCATCGATGTGCACGTTCACCCGGTCTATGCGGACAGCGTGGAAGAGTGCGCGCGGATCGCTGCTTATGGTGGCACCACCACACTGCTGCACTTTGCCTATGCCCGCACGGGAGAGAGCCTGCTGCAAAAGGTGGAAGAGATGCTCCAGGACGGGCTGGCTCACTCGCTGCTCGACTTTGGCCTGCACGGCGGCATGTTCGAGGCCGCCCGCCAGGTGCCAGAGATACCGCGGGTGATGGAGCTGGGGGTGCGCACGTTCAAGTTCTTTCTGACGTACCTCAAGCAGGGTTGGTACACGGATGACTATCAACTGATCAAGGGGATGGACATTCTGGCCCAGCGGGGCGGGATGGCGATGGTCCACTGCGAGAACGGGGGCGCGATCGACTATCTGGAGGACAAGTACCTCAAGGGTCCGGATGCATCGGCCAGCCGCTTCAACCGATCGCGCCCGGCCGCGCTGGAGGAGGAGGCGGTCTTTCGCGTCACCCGGCTAGCCGAGGTGGTAGACTGCCCGGTCTATATCGTTCACGTCTCCTCGGCTCGCGCCGCGCGGCTCGTCCGCCAGGCTCGGGCCGAGGGGAGACGCGTCTTTGCCGAAACCTGCCCCCAGTACCTGACGCTGACTGAGCAGATCATCGAGGAGCGAGGGGCGCTGGCCAAGATCGGTCCGCCGATCCGTACGGCAAAAGACCGCGCCGCGCTCTGGGAGGGGGTGCGCGATGGCGCCATTCAGGTGGTGGCTTCGGACCACGCGGCCAAGGCCAAGGACCCGCACGGCGATTTCCTGGATCAGGGCTTTGGCTCGCCCCAGATCGAGACGCTGCTACCGCTGATCTATGATGGTGGCGTAAATCGGGGACGGATCAGCGTGGTGCGGTTGGTGCAGCTCTTGTGCGAGAACCCGGCCCGCATTTTCGGCCTTTATCCGCGCAAGGGTACGATCGCGGTGGGCTCGGACGCGGACCTGGTGGTGTTCGACCCGGCTCGCCGGTTCACCATCCGGGCCGAGAACCAGCATTCCGGGGTGGGGTATACGCTGTATGAAGGGCGCGAGGTGCTGGGCTGGCCCGAGTTCTCTTTCCAGCGCGGCCGGCGGGTGTTGTGGCAGGGGGAGGTCGTGGCGGAACCGGGTGGCGCTCGCTTCCTGCCGACGCTAGAATCGCCAACTGAGCCGCTGGGCTAGCCGTATGTACTGGGGAGTGGGATTACGATTCCGACCTGCGGGAGGGGTGGTTCGGCGGTGGTGGGGGGTCGGAATGCCGTTCCGACTTGGGGGAGCGTTTTGGTCGGGTCGGAATACCATTACGGCTTTTGGGTGGTGCAGAGTCGGAATACCATTCCGACTTACCGGGGGGGCGTGGTGGGAATCGGCAATCGGCAATTGGATATCGGCGATCTGCCATCTAGCGGAGGTCTAGTTTGACGACGAGAATCGTATCTGGAAACGAGGCGCTGGCGCTGGGCGCGCTGCGGGCGGGGGCGACTGTGTTGACTGGTTATCCCGGCACGCCGTCGACCGGCGCGTTGGCGAGCCTGCTCAAGATGCAACTGCCCGGCCGCCACGTAGAGTGGAGCGTCAACGAAAAGGTGGCGCTGGAGATCGCGGCCGGGGCTGCCTGGGCCGGCCGCCGCGCCCTGTGTACCATGAAGATGTCGGGCCTCAACGTGGCTTACGACTCGATGATCTCGATCGCCTATTCGGGATTCAAGGGGAGCCTGGTGGTCTATGTGGCGGATGACCCGGGGGTCAGCGCAGGCATGTGCGAGCAGGACTCGCGGGGCTTTGCCCTCATGTCGGATATGCCAATGCTGGAACCGGCCTCGGTAAAAGAGACGTACCGGGTGTCGCAGGCCGCCTTTGAGCTCTCGCAGCGAACTGGAACCCCGGTTTTTGTCCGGCTGGTGACCGCGCTGGCCAACTCGCACGCGGCGATCGAGATAGAAGAGTTGGAGCCGCTGCCGGAGCAAGAGCCGCTGCTGGAAAAGGATATCGGCCGCTACACAAAGGCGGGCGCGGCCATCTGCATGGCCCAACACCGCGACCTGATCGACCGGCTGGAGAGGGCGGGGCGGATCATCCACGAGTTGGGGCTGAACGACCTGCAATTGTCGGAACAGGCCGGCGGGCTGGGAATCGTGGCGGCCGGGGTGACGGCCGCCTACCTGGATGAGGGGTTCGAGGTCGCCGCCGGCCTGGGCCTGGAGCGCGCGGC
>WSZX01000296.1 GCA_013139935.1 Ardenticatenales bacterium | reverse complement strand
CAGCAAGGGCGGTTTGTCTTCCACGCTCTTGCCCGGGTCATAGTCCCACAACTCGGCCGCATCCTGGCGCATGAGGGAGTATAGGATAGGCAGCGGGATGTTGGCCGGGCAAACCAACTCGCATTGCTTGCATCCTATGCAGCGGCCGACCATATGCATGGCGCGAACCAGATGAAAGCTGGGGAACGAGGGGGCCATGACTCCTCGCTCCACCCAGATTTCATCTTCCAGTGCGCAGGCGGAGCAGTAACAGACCGGACAGATGTTGCGGCATCCGTAGCACTTGACGCAGCGGGCAAACATCCGCTCCCAAAAGGCCCGGCGCTCCTCCAATGATAGCCGACGATGCTCAGCGACCAACGCGTCCTCTACGCCTTCCGCCTTGACCCCAATGCTGATCCTGCTCGGAAAAGGCGCAGCGCAGCGACACTCGGCCGCCTGCTCGTGGGAGCAGGCCACACCGATTATCTCTACCCGATCCATATCCACCTGATTCCGCTTGGCCAACTCGACCAATGCCCATTCGTCGCAACCACGAGCCACCACGCCCAATCTAGCCCCGTCGTAGCTGTCCAGCAGCCGGTCCAGAACCAGCGCCATGGGATAGCGGGGCTCCAGGGCCAGGATGTCCAAGTGAACGGCCTCGTCCCCGGCTCGGTAGAGGTGGGGAGCGGCGCCGACCGCTTCCCGCTTAAGCGCCAGCACTCCGTCCAGTCGCTCCAACGCCTCTCGAACGGCAGTTTTCAGTTGCTCGTGCATCTCAGCATCCATGATCTACCCTTCATTCCGGATAATGCTCTCGATTCTCGCCTGCAGAACAGGCGCCTGATTCAGCACGACATCCCACACGATCTCATAATCCACCAAGTAAGCATGAATCAACCTATCGCGCATACCAGCCATTGCTCTCCATTCCACGTCCGGGTGTTGTTGCCGAAGTTCGTCCGGCACCTCATCGCCGCCTCTCCGATGATCTCCAGACTGCGCACAAAGGCCCTCTGCAAGACCTCATCACAGAATAAGTCATCCAGTTCAAGACCTACCGCTCTGTCCATCAGAAAGGCGATCTCGTCCACGATATGGTGCAGATACTCGATCGGCGAGACTGACATGCTCTGCTTCCATTATTATGCAAGGGCCGAGATACAGGCTTGAGGGCTCGCGGGTCACCAACCAACCGAGCGTGGAGCCACCCTATTCTCATCTTTCCTGCCTACCAGCCGCTCCCCAAGGCGCTACGAGAGCACTGGCAGAGCCAATACGTGCGCCGTGGTGGTCTTGTACCCGGCCGGTCCCAGCTCCCGGATGGTCCCCACAAACTCGTCGACCACCTGGGCCAGCTTGGGACCCTCGGCCGAAGAGACCCAGTCCAATCGCAGCCTGCGCGGATCAATACCAGTATAGCCAAGCAGGTTTTGCAGCATGGGCACCCGCTTGGCAGTGCGGTGGTTGCCGCTGATATAGTGGCAATCTCCTATGTGACATCCCAGAACCATCACTCCATCGGCCCCTTCACGAAAGGAGCGGATGATCATCTCGGGCGACACCCGGCCGGAGCACATCACGCGGATGACGGTCATGTTCGGCGGATATTGAAGGCGGGCAATCCCGGCTCCATCCGCCCCTGCATAGCTGCACCAATTGCACAGGAAACCAACAATGCGGGGGTGAAACGTCTCTGTCATCGCTCCTCACTGGTACTTGTTCAACAACATCTTTGTATTCTTGTGGCCGCGGAGTTCACCTGATTCACCATCCAAAACGGGAAGTTATTACTTATAGGTGCTGTTGCATCAACTTGAGCGCCTGGCGTCAGACCAGCACAAACTCGCCCGGCCGGTTCAGCAGTCCTACCAACTCGGCCATCAACTGGCCGTCCTCAAAGTGACTAATGTCGATCGCGTGGCTGACACAGGCGCCAGAGCAGGTTCCGCACCCCTTGCAAAGAGCCGCATTCACTTCAGCGCACCCTTTTACAGCGTTCAGAGAGATGGCATTGTAGGGGCAGGTCAAGACGCATTCGCCGCAGCCGGAGCACCGTTCCTCTATCACGTGCGCTTTGATGGGATCAATCTCGATCTTGTCCTTGGATATCAAGCCGATTACCTTGCTGGCGGCCGCGCTTGCCTGGGCCACCGAGTCCGGGATATCCTTGACCCCCTGGGCACAACCGGCCAGAAATACACCGTCGGAGGCAGTGCTGACCGGGGCCAGCTTGGGATGCAACTCGTTGAAGAAGCCATCCTTGCCCACACTCACACCGGCCATCTGCCCCAGTTCCCGGGCGCCCGTGGAGGGCTGCATCGGCGTGATGAGCACTACCATGTCGGCCGGGACCTCGATCTGCTCGCCGATCAGGGTATCTTCAGCCCGGACCAACAGGCGCCCATCGACCGGCTCGATCTCGGAGGCCTTGCCGCGAATGAACTTGACGCCATCGTCCTGCACCCGCCGGTAGAACTCTTCGTATCCCTTGCCGGCCGCGCGGATGTCGATGTAAAACTCGTACACGTCCGCGTCAGACAGGTCCTTTGCCATGTGGGCCAGCTTGAGGGCGTACATGCAGCAGAGGCGGGAGCAGTACGGCCGGTGGTTGTCATCCCGGCTGCCGGCACAGTGCAGGAACGCTATCGTTTTTGGTTCACTACCGTCAGCACACAGGATCTTGCCACCGGTGGGACCCGACACGTTGGTCATCCGTTCGAACTCCAACCCATCCAGCACGTTCGCGTAGCGGCCATAGCCGTATTGCGGCAAGTTGCCGGCCGGGTAGAGATCATAGCCGGTCGCCAGAACGATTGCCCCTATGCCGATCTCGCGGACCTCTTCCACCATCCGGTGGTCAATCGCTCCGGGACCACAAGCCCAGACACAGCGCATACACTCACAGCAGGAAGCGCAATCCAGGCAACGGGCCGCTTCGGCCTTGGCCTGCTCCTCCGAGTAGGTCAGCCACACCTCGTGAAAAGTCCCCTTCCGCTCGGCCACCGGCCGCACGGTGGGCGGGACCTTGGCCCGGGGTTCGACCTCCAGTTCGTGCGCCTTGGCCAGGGCTTCATCGCGAGTCCACTTGCGCTCCGGCAGTTTCACTGCGGGCGGCGCAGGCAGCGGCTCTC
>WSZX01000163.1 GCA_013139935.1 Ardenticatenales bacterium | reverse complement strand
ACCCCGCCCGATCAGATCGCCTGTGCGATGAATGCCGTGACCGGGTTGCGGCCGGAGAGGAACTGCCGGTGGTAACCCGCCGCACGCGCTTTGTAGACTTGCCCGTCAGCGCCACCGAGGACCGAGTGGTGGGGACGCTGGACATAGAAAAGGCGATCCAAAAGGGGGAACGTCACTTTGATCCGGGTGTCCTCGCCGCGGCCAACCGCGGCCTGCTCTACGTGGATGAGGTCAACCTGCTGGACGACCACGTGGTCGACCTGCTGCTTGACTCGGCCGCAATGGGAATCAACGTGGTAGAGCGAGAAGGTATCTCATTTGCCCACCCCGCCCGCTTCATTCTGGTTGGAACCATGAACCCGGAAGAGGGAGACCTGCGGCCGCAGTTACTGGACCGCTTTGCCCTGTGCGTCGACATCCGAGGAATCGCCAACGTACCGGATCGGGTGGCGATCCTGGAACGGAACACCGAGTTCGAAGCTAATCCGACGGTCTTTGGTGCCGAATGGGCGCCCCGTGACCGGGAACTCTCCGAGGAGATTGCCCGCGCCCGCGTCATGGTGGATGCTGTTCGCTACTCGCGTCATGATTTGTCGACGATCGCCACTCTTACCGCTAGCTTGGACGTGGATGGCCACCGGGCGGACCTGGTGATCCTCAAGGCGGCTCGCGCTCATGCGGCGTTTGAGGGGCGGCAGTCGATAAAAGACCGCGACATCCTGCTGGCGGCCGAGCTGGCCCTCCCCCACCGGCTCAAGCGCCAGCCCTTCCAGAAAGCGGAGATCGATGCCGCGGAATTGCAGAACCAGTTGGATGCCGCCCGCGCCGAACATCGCGACGTTCTCCCGGACGCTGATTCCGAGATCGACGAGAGGGAAGAGTCGAGTCCGCAAAAAAAAAAGGCTTCCCTAGAGGACGAGACGGGCAAGCCTGAGGCTCAACGGGCGACACACCCCGCCCGTCAGGTCATCCCCGGCACCCCGCAGGCCGGCCAATGGTGGGAGGGGGGCGACCCGGTGGAGGCCGGCGAACAGTTTCAGGCACGGCGACTGGACACGCCGCTCGACCGGCTGACCCGCAGCAGCGCCGGCCGGCGCAGCCAGACCCGCACCAAGCGCAAGCGGGGCCGCTACATCCAGGCAGAACCCGCCAAGGGGGACACCAGCGATCTAGCGTTCGACGCCACGCTTCGAGCGGCCGCACCATACCAGAAACGACGCGCCAGATCCTCGGAACAGACCGGCCCGGCCGAGGGGCAGGTAGCCCTGGCACTGAGGAAGGATGATCTTCAGCGAAAGATCCGCGTCCGCCGGGCGGCCAACCTGGTGCTGTTCGTGGTCGACGCCAGTTGGAGCATGGCGGTTGCGGAGCGCATGGAAGCTACCAAAGGAGCCATCTTTTCCCTGCTCACCGACGCATACCAGCGCCGGGACCGGGTGGGGCTGGTGGTGTTTCAGAAGAACGACGCTGCGGTGGTGCTTCCGCCCACCAATTCGATCGACCTGGCGCGACAGGCGCTGACCGACATCCCGGTCGGGGGGAAAACCCCACTGACGGCCGGGCTGACGCTGGCGCTCAAGGTGGTCAACCAGGAGAAGCGAGTCCATCCAGACGTAATGCCGCTGGTGATCCTGCTCACTGACGGGGCGGGAAACGTCAGCTTGACGGACCTGCCGCCGCAGCAGGAAGCCTATCAGGTAGCAGCACTCATCAAAGAGCAAAGGATCCGCTCCGTGGTTATCAACATGGAGCATGCTGCCTTTGACCAGGGTCTGGCCCAGCAACTCGCTGATCGGATGGGAGCACCGTGCTACACGCATGCTGAACTCAAGGCGGAGATCCTGTACCGGACGGTACGGAGCGCATTGGATGAAACGTGAAATGCCGGGCGCATTCGGCCTGATATTCTTCCGCGTCGTTGATCTGGTCCGGCCGGTGACAACCAGATGATCGCTGCGAACCCGGATGAACGGAGATTGGGAGCGGGTGGCATCGGACCTGGCGATGGGAGCGGCACAGGTCATGACGAGCATGGCGCGCTGCCCCAGGCTGCTGCGAGCCAGTCCGTGGGAACTCGAGGAGGAGATGAAAGACCGGGAGACCATTCCCTGCGCCCGGAATCTTGGGTTGGCCGACTGAATCCAGCCCGAATCACACGCCGCGATGGCATCAGTAGAGGGCAACGCGTGCACCACTCATGATAGACCACTCCAGCGAACCGGCCCAGCGTGACCTGATCTCTTGCGATGCATCCATCCGCGCACGAACTTGTCACTGACGCCGGACCGGTGGCACCGGCCGGCCGCGAACCGGAGAACCCACCGGATGTGCTGCTGCGCCTGCACACACCGGACGAGCAGGTTGCCTTTCCAGAAAGACCATGGAGATGGAAAAGGCGGACGCTGGTGGCCCTCTCCCTGGGCATGATCATCCTTTTCATTCTGGCGACGCCGGCGGGTTTGATGAACAAGGCAGACATGATTGCGTACGCCATTTGCCATCGGATTCCGAGCCACTCGATGCTCGTCGGCGAGCGGCCGCTACCTCTTTGCGCCCGCTGCACCGGCACATACCTGGGCGCTATGCTGGCTCTGGGCACATTCCTGATCGCCCGACGCAAGGCTACTGAACTGCCCCCCTTCCCAGTGCTGCTGACGCTGGTGAGTTTCTCCGCCCTGATGGCAATAGACGGCCTCAATTCCTACATCAACCTGTTCCCGGGCCGGCAGGGGCTCTACCAGCCCCACAACACGCTGCGGCTGCTCACCGGGACGCTCAACGGGTTGATGATGGGAAGCATCCTCTACCCGGTGGCGGTAGGGACGTTCTGGCGCCTCACAGATCGCCCACCGGCCCGCGTGCTGCGCAGCTTTCGTGAGCTGGGAGGACTGGTGCTGCTGGCATTGGCGACCGTTGGCCTGGCCTCAACCGGCCTGCCGATCATCCTTTACCCGGTGGCGCTAATCAGCTCGGCCGGGATCGTAGTGGTGTTGACCGTCGTCAATGCGATCATCGTCCTGGTTCTTGCCCGCCGCGAAAACACCGCCGAGAGTTGGCGGGACCTGATCCCTGCGCTCCTGATTGGATTGGCAGTTAGTCTGGCGCTTATTGGAACTGTTAGCGTGGTGCGGTACGCCCTGACCGGCACCCTGAGCGGCCTGCCGGGATTGCCCTCGTGAGGAAACAGGGTGGGCGAGCAGCCCATTGCCGGTCTGTGCAGCAACACCCATTTAGATAGGAGGTTGGGCGATGGCCGAACTACTGGCAGGAATCGGTGGCATTGCGGCCGCCTTTGGCCTCTCGACAAGCGCGGGGTTGAACGCCTATATCCCGCTGCTGGTGGTAGCGACCGTCGGTCGCCTGTCCATCATCACCGGGTGGGATCTGATCCTGCTGCGCCAGCCGTGGGATGCGCTCACCAGTTGGTGGGCGATTGGGTTGCTGGCAGTTCTGTTGCTGATAGAGATGACGGTCGACAAGATCCCGGCGGCCGACACCGTCAACGACATCGTCCACACTGTCATCCGGCCGGCGGCCGGGGCGATCCTCTTTGCCGCCAACGCCAACGTCATCACCGACATTCACCCGGTACTCGCGCTGGCGTGCGGTCTGTTTCTCGCCGGCGGCGTCCACGCGGTCAAGGCAACAGCGCGGCCGGTGGTCACCGCCACTACCGCAGGAATCGGCAACCCACTGGTCAGTGTATTGGAGGATGTGGTGGCGATCGTGGTATCCGTTCTTTCGGTCCTTATCCCCATCCTCGCGGCGATGATCGTGATTCTCGTCCTGGCTACCGTGGGATGGCTCTGGTGGCGACGACGGAAACGCAAACGGGCAAATATCCCAGGGTAGACCAAAGAGGAAGGAATGGCCGGCCGGGACGAGCCGGATGCGATCGCCACCGGCCCTCTAGGGCAAGAAAGTCAGCAGGACAAAACCCAGTAGCAGTCCCAGGAACCATCCGGCCGCCACGTCGGCGGCATAATGAACCCCCAACGCCACCCTGCTGACCCCAACAGCCACCCCCCACACAAGGAGCGCTGGTGCGCCCCAGGGCGGAGCCACGGCCCCCAGCACAATCACGAGCCCACCCACGCGCGTTGCATGCCCCGAGGGAAACGAGTAGCGGTCAAACGGCAGGTATAGCAGCCCGGCGTCGCCGTTCGGCCGTGGCCGTCGGAGTAGCCGTTTGAGAACCGTGCTGCCCAGCCCGGCGACCAGGGTGAGACTGGCGATTCGCACACCAACCATGCGCCAGCGACCCTCCCCCAGCCACCAGAGGAGCAAGCCAGCAGCTAGCCACCATTGGCTGTCGCCAGAGTGGGCCAGTAGCCAGGCCAACCACCGGCGAGCGGAGGATTGGACCAGTGCAGACGCCCGGCCGGTGAGCGCCTCGTCCACCAGGCGCCAGCGGGCCAGTCGTTGGTTCACCGGCCGGCCAGCTCTTGCCGGCAGATCTCGAGCTGGAATGGCTTGTCCACATCCATCCCCAACTCTGCCTGCCTGACAATCACCGCGCGGCCGCGCAGATTCAGCGCCCTGGAGACCCGCTCTTCGGCTTCTGCCATGCTCAATCGGCGCAGAAGCAATCTCAGCAAGGTTCCGACACCTATGCGGCGTGCCTGCCTGAGCGCGCTCTTTCGGCCGCCGATCAGGTCATCCCACATCTCGCGGTTAGAGTATGCGATCCGTGGGTTGATCACAAACAAGTCAGCGCCCGCGAAATCTCCGTCGGTCAAGTGAACATAGCTGCGCCGTGAGCCGGGGAACCGGCTCTCCATCATGGTCCGTTCGACGACGCCAAAGTGGAGATCAACAGAGGGGTCGCTGCTCTGATCGATGTACTCGTCCACGATTTCCGGCGTGATCAGGGGGATGTCAGCGCTGCACATCACAACCTGGCGCGCGGCCGGGCCCAGCCGAGTGATCTCACCGACGCCGGCAATGGCATTGGCCAGCAGGGACCCTTGATCCGGGACGTAGCCGGCCAACTTGGGAGAGGTGATGCCATCGTCTCCGCCCAGTCCGACCAGCACTATCCGGTCGATCTGCTCCGATCCGCTCAGCGCATCAATCACCCACTGGACCATCGGTTTGCCGGCGATTCCCAGCAACGCCTTTGGCTTTCCCCGTGTGTACTCGAAGAGCAGGTCATCTTCCGCCGGAACCCCGCCGGCCGCAACCACACAGTCCATCACTACCTCCAAGAAGCCCTATGCGAAGCCGCGGTCAGCGGAACATGCATCCACTCGGTCATTCGCCGATCCTCTCGATGTGTGGCCGCAACCCCAAACGCTCGATCATATCTGCGAGTTCGGGCTGCGTGAGCGGCCGCCCCTTGCCCGCCACCGCCACCAATGCCGCCTCCATCATGTTGGTACCGAACGAGCGCCCCTCCAGTCGGGGCGTCGTCGTCACCAGGTAACGCACGCCCGCGCGGCGAAAGATCTCTACATCCTCCTCCGTCGTGGTGTTGGTGAGAATGGTCTTGCCGCTCAGAGTTGGTGGCATGTGCCGCTTGATGTAGAGACAATCTCCGGCGATCAGCGTCGCCCAGTTGTACCAACGGGCGAACTTTGGGATTTTCTCGTGCTGCTTGTCACCGGTGGGGTATAGGATGCTGATGGGTAGCCGGCCGATTATCGGCGCCAGGAAAAAGGCCAGCACTTCTACCTGTCGCAGCGTCCTGATAGCGATCGGCACACCGATGGCAAACATGAGATCGCCGAAAACGGTCTCATAGCCGGCCTCCACCAACCCCTGGCTCATCCCATAGCGATCCAGAGCTACCGTGTTCATCGCCCGCTTGGGGTGGATCTCGGACCCTATCTCTTCTTCGACGTAACGCATAGAGCGCCGTTCCAGGGTATTCTTGAGCCCGCCGCCATCCACGACTGGGGTTGCCTTGATCCCTCGAACGAGTTTGCGCGCCGCAACCAGCGGGTAGCGCCGCCGGGTGGTACCCACCCAGAGGTCGATCCCGCCGACGCCCAAAGCGTCGGCCTGACCGTCCAGTTCACGAAAAAGCTGCGTCGCCCGGCGGATATCACCGTCGGTTCCAATCCGTTCAATCACCATCTGTTCGCCCAGGAGTTCCACCTCCACTCGCTTGTCGCGAGCAGAGCTACCCAGACTGACACTGACCGCTCGTTTCATCTTTGCACCCTTTTCCTGAACAAGGCCGCCCCAGCCACACATCCCCCCACCGCAGCCAGCAGCCAGTCAAGCACTAAATCCGCCCGCCACCCCCATAGATGCGGAACCGCATCCCCACGGAAAGAGTCAGAGAGACCCAGGCCGGCCCCGTACAGGAGCAGAAAGAGGCCAAAAACCATCCCGGTCGCGAGCCGGTTACGCAGCGCCCACAGAACACCTGCCACAAACAGGCTCCAAGCGGCCGCCACCAGTTGGACGTTGGCTCGCAACGCCCAGACGCCAAACAAGTCAGGCAGGTCGGCCGCCAGCCAGTGAGTAGGCTCCAATTCCCGACCATAGGCACAACCCGCCAGCAGGCAGCCGAGCCAGGCGGCCGCGCCCACCAGGGGGGCCACCAGCGCCAACTCGTCGGCCAGCCTGAGAAAGCTCAGTTTCTTCAGCCAGCAGTAGAGGATCAGCCCAATCCATGCCCCTATCAGCCCCCCGTGCCAGGACAGCCCGCCCAGCCAGAACCTTGCTATTTCATCCCGCTGCTGCGTAAAGTAGGCCCAGTGAGCCGCCACATAACCGAGCCGTGCACCCACCACTCCCAGCACCAATGCCACCAGCGCCGCATCCAGCCAGCGATGTGGCCTCGCAATCCGACGCCGCGCCCGCCGGTAAAAGATGGCCAGTCCAATCAACAAGCCCAAATCCAGCAACAGTGTGTAACTGCGCAAATAGAGCCCGCCAGACTGTAGCAGTATCGGATGCACGCATACCCTCAGAACCCCGAAATCTTACCACATTGAGTGAGAACAGCAACTGAGGTTGCGAATTCCCACTTGATGACAAGGCATGCTCCCGATTCCTGCTTCTCATTGAACGGCTTTATGGCGACGGGCGGCCGATCCCGGTAGTTGTTGTTCCGGCAATTGTTTTTCGGTGAATCTCGGATTCAATTATCGTTTCGGTTTCAGAACCGTGGCATGGCTCGTGGTTCGCGGCGCGGCCGGGACGAGGGTCCAGAAATCGGAATAGTGATTTCTGGATCGCAGGTGATTCATTGGCGTCATGTTGTGTGATCCGGCAACCGGCCGCAAGGGTCATGGCCTCGCCCTCATTATAGCACACAAGTTCTATCGGTGACAAGGGGCCACGGGAGGAAATGCGACCTTCCTGGTATCAGATGGGAACCCGATCCACCATCTAGTTTCCAGGGAGGCCACAATGCATTGTCAATAGCGCGGGCGAAGCGGGCCTGTTTTGTTTTTGACGTGAACAGCGGGTACGCGCGTGACCGGTCAACGGTCGCGCCGTGGTATCCGCTATCCGTTGCGTGTGGCACGGACATGGCACACGCCCTGCCCGCCTCGTCAGGCTCGGCGTTGGCGCGAGCGTTTGGTTCTCTGGATGTCATGCATGAAGGTGTTGAAACAGGCGCCGCGACGACGGGAGAGAGAGGCGGGGGTGGCGCCTCCCTTGTTCTTCTACACTCTCATGCATCACTCGTTGGTGGGGGTGTCGAGAAACAGAATAGGCGCCGCTTCCTGCGCAAATCCGCGCAACAGGAGGAAAACTGGCGCGGCTGCGAATGGCGCCGTCCGAACTCGCATCGGCCGATGAGAGCAACAAGGATTGCGCCATAACAACCACTATGCTATACTGCCACCCACTGAACCGTTGTCACCTGATTAGAGGAACGCCAGTCCCATGTTAGAGATCACCATAGAATACTGTGCAGCTTGAAACTATACTCCTCGGGCCGTCAGTCTGACGGGAGAGTTGTTGAACAGGCTCGAATCGCGCATCGCATCCGTCAAGCTCATCCCCAGTGGCGGTGGCCGGTTCGAGGTCACTGTCAACAAGAGGCTGGTCTATTCCAAGTTGGAGACCGGCCGGCATACCGAGCCCGGTGAAGTGCTTGGGCTGGTAAAACGAGAGGATGGCTAATCATGGAGATAGCGTTTGCCGAGGGGCGCGCCTTTTCGCTGATCGAAACGTTGAGCTGGGAGGAGGTCAAGGAACGGGCCTGGGACAACAAAGCGGCCGCCTTTGCCAGCGGACTGGGCAAGATCTTTGCCCGCCCCAAACCGGACGACATCAAAATCAGCCAACAGGAGAAACGGTGGCGGCCGTTCTGGCACGTCCGTTGCTCATCTCGCTATCTGTACGACCGCACCCGCCACTACCAGATACCCATTCCCCAACCGGAAGTCCGCACGGTGGTGATTGACCAACGGGAGTATGTCCCCAGCGGTAGCCCGCGCAGCTTTACCCTGGTAGGGTTGGAAAAGTGTCGAGAGGAGGGAACTGCGGAGCGAATCATGGATGCGGTGACCGGCGAACCGCAGGATTGGGCACACTATTTACAGTTCGAGACCGAGCTCATCCCCGACCTTGTGGGCTGGAAACCGGCCGAGAGCGCCGTCGTTCCCGCTCAGGTGCAAGCCTCAACCGTAACACGCCAGGCGCTTTCGGCCCTGCTCAAACCGCTGGATGCTGATACCATTCAGCAGGACTTGATCACTATTGAGCGAATCGACCTCTACTATCGGCCGGTCTACACCTTTGAGTTCCTTTGGGCCCCCAAGGACCGCGCGGCAGTGGCCGAATTCGACGGGCTGACAGGAAAACTGGTCACCGAGGGGGTCCGCCTTGACGAGCCGGTTGGCAAAGCTCTGGCCCTGGACGAACTCTTTGACGTCGGCATTGACGCCATCGACCGGTTGGTGCCTGGCGGCGGCGTTGCCATCAAGCTGGCCCGAACTGCTGCCGACGCCGGGAAATGAGTCAACCGGCTGCATCTACCTTGGCCGATCTCCGCTCCCACATACGCGCCTTTGTTCGCGAGCGTGATTGGGAGCAGTTCCACAGTCCCAAACACCTGAGCATGTCCATCGCCATTGAGGCAGCCGAGTTGATGGAGTGCTTTCAATGGCAGTCGGCCGGCCAAGCGACCGAGGATGTCACTCAGAACGGAGCGCCGCAAGCGGCCGTCGATGAGTTGGCCGATGTGCTCATCTACTGCCTCTCGATGGCCAATGCGCTGGGGATCGAGGATCTGGCCGCGGCGGTGCTGGACAAGCTGGAACGCAGCGGGAAGAGGTATCCCCCGGACCAGTTAAGGGGCCATTTCGCACTTGACAAGAAATGACTTCCCGTTTTGAACACGGAATCAGAGGTGGAACGTCCACAAGAAGGCCAAGTTGTTTTTGAACAAGCACTTCAGATGGTGAATCAGGTGCACTCCGCGGCCACAAGAACACCAGGTTGTTGTTGAACCAGTACTTGAAATGAGACTGGTGATACAG
>WSZX01000244.1 GCA_013139935.1 Ardenticatenales bacterium | reverse complement strand
CACAAGCGTCAGGTGTGCGTTGGGGAGGCGTGTGCTGAGCGTCCAGCATTGATGTTCAAGGTATGTAAGACTATGCTAGAAGGGTGAAATCTCTTCTTCTCCTCCTTTTGGCGAGAGCCGGGTTCGGCGTACCCGGCTCTCGTTGCGTCAGGGGGCCACAGCTATCAACGCTGACAGACTGCGCACGAGTTGACAAATCCGCAATTCCGGTCAAAATCGGCTCCAGGCGTCGCAGATCTGACTGCACACAGA
The DNA here is from genome assembly GCA_013139935.1 of Ardenticatenales bacterium. Taxonomy (GTDB): domain Bacteria; phylum Chloroflexota; class Anaerolineae; order Promineifilales; family UBA4811; genus GLR113. The sequence goes on along the minus strand of WSZX01000244.1, from coordinate 7,243 downwards.
CTATTGATGGCTGAAGACAGGTCGAATGGCAGATCACCGTCCGGAGACTCGGATTGTCCGCGCGGCCGGCATTGTGATGGTCGCCACGATGTGTGCCCGCCTGCTGGGGCTGGTGCGGCAGATGATCGTGGGGCATCTATTTGGCACCTCCATGGAGATGGATGCCTTTGCGGCCGCCAACGTGATCACCGAGACGCTCTACCTGGTGGTTGCCGGTGGAGCGCTCGCCTCTGCATTTATCCCCGTTTTTTCTGGCCTGCTTGCCAAGGGTGACCGGCCTGGAGCTTGGCGACTAGCCAGCCAGGTAGCCAATCTCATTTTCCTGGTTGTCGCCTTGCTTTCCATCCTGGCGGGTGCCTTTGCTCACCCCATCGTTTCACAGTTGCTGGCCCCAGAGATGTCGGCGGTAGGTCAGTTGCTGACAGCCCGACTACTGAGGGTCATGCTCGTCGCTACTGTCGTTTTCAGCGTCAGTGGGCTGCTGATGGGGATCCTGAATGCGCACCAGCACTTTTTATTGCCGGCGATCTCTCCCATTCTCTACAACTTGGGCATCATCGCCGGAGCCGTGCTGCTCTCCCCTGCGATGGGCGTCCATGGACTCGCGGTTGGCATAGTGGTCGGAGCGGTGCTGCATCTGCTGGTGCAGTTGCCGGGGCTGCGCGGCCGGGGGGCCTGCTATACAGTTAGTCTGGGGTTAGCCCAGAGCAGTTCGCCGGTGAGACAGGTGATGAGACTCATGGCACCGCGGGTGCTGGGGCTGGCGGTGACCAGAGTTAACTTTTGGGTCAACACGAATCTAGCCTCCGCTTTTGGCGAAGGGGCGGTCAGCGCGCTCGACTATGCCATGCGAGTGATGTTGCTGCCATTAGGCGTGGTGGCGCAGGCTGTAGGGATCGCCGCCTTTCCCACCTTTGCCGAGCTTGTGGGCAAGGGGGAGATAAACGCGCTTCGGCGGACACTGGCCTCCACGCTACGCGGTGTGTGGTATCTAGCTCTGCCGGCCTCGGCCGGGCTGTTGATTCTGCGTGTGCCCATCACCCGACTGCTGTTTCAACGGGGTGCATTCACTGACGAGTCCACTGCCAGTGTCGCCTGGGCGCTGGCGTTTTTTGCTGTTGGGCTGGCAGGACATACCGGCCTGGAAATCGTGGTCCGCGCCTTTTACGCACTGCACGATACCAAGACGCCGGTATTGGTGGGAAGTGGAGCGATGGCGCTCAACGTTCTTCTCAGCATTGGCTTGAGCCGGTTCTTTGCTGCGCATGGGTGGATGCCCCATGGAGGGTTGGCGCTAGCCAACTCGCTGGCGACCTTAGCGGAGACGGGATGGCTGCTCTGGCTGCTAAACCGCCGGATAGGAGGCATTGAGGGCAGGTGGTTGCTGGCCGGGTTAGCCCAGGTCGGACTGGCAACTGCCGGGATGGGCGCAGCGCTCCATCTCTGGTTATCGCTCTGGCCCGACGGGTCAGCCCTGTTGCTTGCCGGAATCGGGGTTGGGCTTGGGGCGGTTGTCTATGTAGGCTTGACCGCCCTGCTGCGGATGGACGAGTTGCGCATAGTGCGCAGAGCGCTTTGGCGCAGACGTGGGTGACGTGAACGAGACGCTCAAGGGCTCGGTTGAGAGGATTACGTACTATGCTGGAGAGACCGGGTTCAGCGTTATCCGGCTCAAGCCGGCTCAGCGCCATCTCGTTCCACCCGGGGCAGCCAGGAGGGATGGGCTCGTTACGGTAGTGGGGGAACTGCCGGAGCTCAACCCCGGCGAATCCCTCAAACTGACCGGTCGCTGGATGACTCACCCCAAACACGGGCGCCAGTTCCGCTCGGAAAGCTGCGAGCAGACGCTGCCTGCAAATATCGAGGGGCTACGCCGCTATCTCGGCTCAGGCATGATCCGTGGAATTGGGCCGGTGATGGCGGAGAGGATTGTGCGCAGGTTCGGCGCCAAGACGCTGGATGTGATTGAATCCAATCCCGAGCGTTTGCGGGAGGTACTGGGCATCGGGGCCAGGCGGGTTCAGCAAGTCGCGGCCGCCTGGGAGGAGCAGAAAGCGATCAAAGAGGTCATGATTCTCCTGCAATCCCACGGAGTGACCACCCGGCTGGCGGTCAAGATATTCAAGCAATATGGAGATGCGGCTGTGGACGTGCTAGAGTCGGAGCCGTACCGACTGGCGCGCGATATCTGGGGGATAGGGTTCAAAACGGCCGACAAGATCGCCCGCGACATGGGGCTGCCGGCCGATGCGCCATCACGTATTGAGGCCGGCGTGGTGTACACCCTCAACAAGCAAGCGGACGAGGGGCATGTGTACGTACCGCAGGCAGAGCTGGCGACGAAGGCAGCCGAGTTGTTGGAGGTGAAGGAAGAAAAGGTCGAGTACGCAGTGACACGGCTAGAGGCACTGGATCAGGTCAAGACTGAGACCATAACCCAAGAGAGAAAAGAGAACGCAGTATACCTGACGCCGTTTTACTACTGCGAGGTGGGGGTGACGAATCGGCTGCGGCGGATGATGAACACAGCGGGTTCGCGGCTGCAGCGATTGCGTGCGAATCCACGTGTGCGCCACACAGGCGATCTAGAATTGTCTCCGCAGCAACGGCAGGCGATTGAGGCTGGGCTGACACACAAGGTGTCGGTCCTGACCGGTGGACCGGGCACTGGCAAGACTACCATATTGCGGGTGCTCACTGAGATGCTCAGGAGGAGTCATTGTAGCTTCGCGCTTGCCTCCCCCACTGGACGGGCCGCAAAGCGGTTGAGTGAGGCGACCGGGCACCCTGCGAAAACGATACACCGCTTGCTGGGATACTCGCCGGCCGGTGGGTTCGAGCGCAATGAGGAGAATCCACTGGATGTGGATATGGTGATTGTGGACGAGGCTTCAATGCTTGACTTGGTGCTCACCAACAATCTGCTCAAGGCAGTTGACCCGCGCAGTCATCTCCTCTTGGTGGGAGACGTGGACCAGTTACCCTCTGTCGGTGCGGGTGACGTGCTGCGCGACATCATCGCATCAGGTCTGCCGGCCGTTACCCGATTGGATGTCATCTTTCGTCAGGCGCAAGACAGTTTGATTGTTACCAATGCCCACCGAATCAATCAGGGGTGGCTGCCCCGGACGCCCAGATCGGCGCAGGACTTTTTTCTGTTCCTGCAATCGGATCCCGACAAGGCGGCCGTGTTGTTGGTGGACGTGGTCAAGAATCGAATTCCACGCAAGTTCAACCTGGACCCATCACGCGACATTCAGGTGCTCTCTCCAATGTACCGGGGCAGCATGGGGGTGACGAACCTGAATGAGATGCTGCAAGAGGCGCTAAACCCGCCTGCCCCGAATCGGCCGGAACGTCGAATGGGAGGCCGGACGCTTCGCGTAGGCGACCGGCTGATGCAGACTCGGAACAACTATGAAAAGGGTGTCTATAACGGTGACATCGGCCGGCTGGCCGTGTTGGATCGGGTGGAACAGACGGTGGTGGTCGATTTCGAGGGCCGAACTGTGGTGTACGACTGGATGGATCTCGATCAAGTCGTACACGCCTTTGCCACTAGCGTGCACAAGGCCCAGGGTAGCGAATATCCGGCTGTGGTCATTCCGATGACGATGCAGCACTATCTGATGCTCCAACGCAATCTACTCTATACAGCTGTGACGCGAGCACGGCGTTTGGTAGTTCTCGTGGGCACCAAGAAAGCGATCGCTGTGGCGGTGCGCAACAGCAAAGTGAGCCGGCGCCACAGCGCCCTGGACTGGCGGTTGTCTGGGGAAAAGGCAACCCCCTGATCTGGGCCTGGCTTACTCGAATGGCGGAGGGGGTGGGATTCGAACCCACGGTGACTCTTGGAGCCACAACGGTTTTCGAGACCGCCCCATTCGGCCGCTCTGGCACCCCTCCGCAACCGTTTACATTATAGCACGCACGAATCAAACTGTAAAAGATTCGTGCAGTTGGGGGACGTACGTGCGGGGAAACCCCTGCTGTCGCAGGGTGCCTGCAAGTGCCTCTGAGGCTCCTTCTTCGCCGTGAACCACAAAGACATGCTCCGGCTTTCGCTTCATGGCGTTGGCCCAGCCAATGAGTTCCTCGCGGTCAGCATGTGCGCTGAACCCGTTGATAACCTCAACTCGGGCATTCAACCGGTACTCCTGGCCAAAGATCCTGACGACCGATTTCTTTTCCACAATCCGCCGGCCGAGAGTATGCGGCGCCTGCCAACCCACGATGAGGATGGTGTTGTTTGGATCCTGGACGCTGTTTTTCAGGTGGTGCTGAATCCGGCCGGCCTCGCACATGCCGGAGGCGCTGATGATGACAGCCGGTTCCCGCAGGGTATTGATCTCTTTGCTTGCCTCCACCGAACGGGTGTAGCGGAGTTTCCCAAAGCCAAACGGGTCACCTGACTCGATGAGGAACTGGCTCACTTCCTCATCGTAGCACTCTGGGTGAAGGCGAAAGATGCTGGTCACGTCAATGGCAAGCGGACTATCCACAAAGACGCGCAAATCGGATGGGATATCGCCCCGTATCTGCAGCCGGTGGAGGTGGTACACGAGCTCTTGCGTCCGGCCAACAGCAAATGCGGGCACTATCACCTTGCCTCCGCGCCGGCAAGTCTCTGCGATGATCCGCTCCAGTTCACGCTCCGCTTCGGGTACGGACTCGTGCAGGCGCGTGCCATAGGTCGATTCAATGAGCAGGATGTCTGCTTCTTCGACAGGTGTAGGATCCTGGAGGATAGGGCGGTTCGGCCGGCCTAAATCGCCGCTGAATACCAGTCGGCGCGATGGTCCATGTCCTTCTGTGATATCGAGCACAACAATCGTGGAGCCAAGAATATGGCCGGCGTCGAAAAAGGTTAGTGTGATGTCCGGTGTAATATGGTACGGTCGCTCGTAGCCGATTGCCAGAAAATGCTTCAGGGACTGGACCGCATCCTTCATTGAGTAGATGGGTTCCACAGGTGGCTCCCCAGCCCGGGCCCGCTTTTTGTTGATGTACTCTGCGTCGCGCTGCTGGATGTAGGCAGAGTCCCGCAGCATCGCGGCGCACAGGTCACGCGTGGCAAAGGTGCACAGGATGTCGCCCCCGAATCCGCCCTTGACCAGGCTGGGGATATTCCCCGAGTGGTCTATGTGGGCGTGGGAGAGAATCACGACATCAACCTGGCAGGGGTCATAAGGCAGCCGCTGGTTTCGTTCAATAGCCTGTCTGCGTTTACCTTGAAACAGGCCACAATCCAGCAAGATGCGGATCCCATTGACTTTCAGCAAGTGTTGCGATCCAGTGACGGTCCGCACACCTCCGTGAAAGGTCAGTTGCATCTCCTCTCCTTTGTCTGGTTCAGCAGTTCTATCAGTTCTTGCCCGTATTCATTCCGCTGCCAGACGTCCAGCGATTTGATGCTCTCCAACTCCGCGGTTGTTCTCGGATTGCAGTGCGCTAATTCCCAGAGGGCTTTCTTGCTGGCAATGATGTCCGACTCCACCCCTCGTCCTGTCGCGCGCTCTCGGCGCCAGGCACGAAGGGCATCAAAGCGGGCGAGCTCCACGCTCGGTGGTCGGGCCCGGTGCGGCGGTGGTTTCGGGTGTTCAGCGCGCATGCCACGCTTGACGGCGCGAATGAGCTTGCTGGCGTATCGACTGGCCACCCGTGGTGTCAGACCGTGGATGCCCTGCATCTCATCTGGGTAATGAGGCAGCGCCTCGGTCAACTCAACCAGCGTCTGGTCGCCGAGTATCTTGAATGGGGGAAGGTCGCGGCGCTGCGCCTCACGGTCGCGGAAGAAATATAGTTCGCGCAGGACAGCGTGTTGCTGCGGTGTGAGTTGTGGTCTCCCGTTCAAAAGGCGCCAGAAATCATTGGAATCAGATGTGCGTGGGGACGGCGTCACCTTGGCCATGCGTGCAAAGCTCTCCCGAGCTGCGGCTGACCATCCGGCCGCTTCTAGATCGACCGCCATTTTGTCCCGAAGCGGAAGAAGGTAGTGGGTATCCATCTGGGCATAGGCAATCTGCTCGGGCGGAAGCGGCCGGCGGCCCCAATTCGCCCGCTGGTACCGTTTATTTGCTCGGACGCCGAATTCTTGCGCCAGTATGGCGGCCAACCCGTTCTTCCTCCAGCCCAGAATTCGCGAAGCCAGCATCGTGTCAAACAGGTTGACAAACGCGTAGGCGAAATCCCGCTTCAGGCAAAGGATGTCATACTCGGCTGCATGGAACACCTTCTCCACCGTCGGGTCGGCCATCAGCTCTCCCAGGCCGTCGAGATCTGGGAGACAGAGCGGATCAATGATATAATCCTGGTCCAAAGTCGAGATTTGGATCAAGCAGACCTGCTCGCGGTATGCGTGCAAGCTGTTCGACTCGGTATCAATCGCCAGCGAACTCGACCGTCGTAGCTGCACCAGGCATTCCCGCCAGGCTGCATAGGTTTGGACCAGTATGGGAGGGGGGAGTTTCATCGCTGCCTGAGGATCACCCTGTCCTCGCCCCGCATTGTCGACAGAACTGGTCGCCTGGCCGGCAGCTGTGACCGCATTGGGAGCAGTGCGCTGCTTTCCTGATCCTGACGCGGCGGCGTGAGGCCAGGAACCAGCCGATTCCGGTACCAATCAGCACCCCACAGATGGCAGTCAATATGTACCCAATGGGAGAGGAGTTTGATCCGCTCGTTGTCCAGCTCTCGGCCGGCGCGGGAGGGGGAACGTTGTAGGTGACTGTGGCTGAACGGGTCTCATCTTTCTCTACTGCGCCGACCTGCCATTGATGGTAGCGCCAACCATCTCCCGATATGCCGACATCCTCAAAGGTAGCGCCTGTGCTAACCTGGGTGGCCTGGGCAGGTTCCTGAACCAAGATCGTCAATTCGTCTGCTGCGACTCCCCCCAGCCAGGTGTAGGTAAACTGCACTGTATCGTCGACACGGCTGTACGGAAAATAGTACTCCACCCGGACTATCGGCTCAGTCGTCTCGACCGTCAGCAGGGTTGCGCCGTCACCGGATTGGGTCTGAAAGGGGGCATTGAACATCCGGCCATCACCATCGATATGGGCAACCGCACTGGGGTCGCCAGCCTCGGGCGGCAGTCTCAGGCGGATGGTGGCCGGAAGCGTTGCATCCTCTGAGAGCTCAGCGGTAATCAGAACCAGCACCTCCGGCCGGTCATGGTCTGGCCACAGGTCAACCCTTACCCGCGCCAGTCTTGCTACCTCCGTCTGTGCCTCCAATGGCA
>WSZX01000067.1 GCA_013139935.1 Ardenticatenales bacterium | reverse complement strand
TCGCTGCAAGAGGAGGAGGACAGTGAGCGAGAAGACGATTCTACTGGTAGAGGACAACCCCGACGACGAGCTGCTGACACTTCGCGCTCTTCGAAAGAACAAGATCCTGAACGAGGTCAAAGTGGTTCGTGACGGCGCTGAGGCGCTCGACTATTTGTTTGGCGCCGGAAAGTATGCCGGCCGCGACACCATGGAAATGCCCCAGGTGGTGCTGCTGGATCTGAAACTCCCCAAACTCGATGGGCTGGAGGTCCTTCGACGGCTGCGAGCCGATGAACTGACAAGGCGCCTGCCGGTGGTGGTGCTGACCTCGTCGGACGAAGAGCAGGATATCCTGGCCAGTTACGATCTGGGCGCCAACAGCTATGTCCGGAAACCGGTGGGATTCCATCAGTTCATCGATGCGCTCCGGCAATTGGGGCTCTATTGGCTGGTGCTGAACCAGCCTCCGCCGCCGCCCCCGGCCAGGTCAACCTGACCTCCCCTGTTTGGATCTCTGCACGCTGCTCCAAGACGCCGTTGGGGACCAGCGGCGTTCGCAGGCATCGCTGGAGTTGCGGCCGGCGAGCTGGAATAGCATTCCGACTCGTCCGATCGCCGAGCACTCGGGTCGGAACGAAATTCCGACCCGCGCTTGTCTATTCTCCGGCCGGCCCAAAGAGGCGCAGACGCATCAGCCTGGGTGGCAGAGACCCGCAAGAAAGGATCGCGTCGTGCATCTGGCGCATCGTCGTCTCGGGATTGCGGCGCTTGTACTCCTCAATGATCTCGAGGATCTGCAGCTTGCCCATCAGGTAGGACTGTGGCTGAGTGGGCGTCTGCGTGTAGCGGCGCACCTCCGCCTTGGCGTCGTCTGGCTCTAGATCTGCCTGCTCAATCAGGAACTTGATCGCCTCCTCCACCGTCATCCCGCCGCAGTGGAGCGATGCGTCGATGATAATGCGGCTCGCGCGCCACATCTGCGCCTGCAAGCGGGCCAGCCGCTGGATCGGCTCATCGACGAAACCCAGTTGCTCCATCAATTCCTCGCAGTAAAAGGCCCAACCTTCAACAAAAAGCGTCGAAAGGAACCCGCCGACCTTGCGAGGCACCGAATCCAGCGTGTTGGCAAAGACGAGCTGGAGGTGGTGGCCGGGATACGCTTCATGGAGCGCGGTTACCGGAATGTCCGCATAGGGATGGCCGCGTAGCTTGCTCTCGGCCGCTTTGGGGCTCGCCTCCTCGTCCACCGGCGTGACCAAAAAGACTCCCTCCTGTATCTCTTCCAGGAAACCGGGCATCATATAGGCCGCAAAGGGGATGATCGGCCGCAGAAAAGCGGGCGTCGGCACAACCTGGATGCTCTCACCCCCGGGGATAGAGACAATCTCATGATCTATGACAAACTGTCGCGCCTCGTCCATCTTTTGCTGATACGCGTCCAGCAAGCCGTCAGCGGTGGGGTGCACCTTCTTGGACTCTTTCAGCAACTCGCTCGCGCTCTTGTCAGGGTCCATCTCGGTCGCCAGTGCTTCCATCTGGCGCCTGGTATCTTCCAGGAGCTTCCACCCGGTGGCTCGCAGCTCGTCCGCGTCATAGCCCACCATGTGGTTCTCCCGCAACAATTCGTCGAACAGCTCCTTGCCGGCCGCAAACTCGCCGGCCGCCTGGGGCAGAACGCTCTCTTGGATCCACACCGCGTGCTCTTGCAGCGCCGCTGCGGCCGCCTGGGCGGCCGACACGATCTCTTCTTTCAGCTCCGGCGCCGCCTCGGCCAGCGACGGAATAAACCCGGCGAACAGGCCAACGCTCCGCTGGGTGGATTCGAGCGCAATCTCGGCCCAGATCGGCGGAACCTCAGCCGGAATGATGAGCGAGCGCCCTACCCGCAGGGCTCTGGGGATCTGCCGCAAGCGGCCGAGTATGCTCCGCAGCCGTTCCGGCAACGGGGCAAAATCCCTGACCACGAGCAGGTAGATGGCCACCGTGCAGTCGCTCACCACCGTGCCGGGATCGCGATACTCCCTTCGGATCCTGTCATAACCCCGGAGAAAGTCCTTGCAGAGCTGGATCATCAGGGTGCGGTCGATCTGCCCATCCAGTGACCACCCCTCGGTGGCGTGGCTCTGGAACTGGTCCCGCGCGCGGACGACCAGTGCCCTCTGGCGGTCGAGCGCTTCCTGGTCACGTTCGCCCAGTTGATCGTCGTACCGGTGGTCGCCCAGTTGCGTGGCGAGAACCGGCCACTCTTCAAGTAATTCGTCTAGAAAGGACTGCGAATCAGAATAGAACTGCTTCTCGGTTGTTTGCATGATTCCCTCCTCGATCAAGTGATGCCCTAATCCAAAATGGCAACCAGTCCAGCGTTGCCGCTCTCCACTAGGCCTCTTGCCATCCCGTCCCGGCGGGTTGAAAATTGTCCCACGTCTTGGCACAAGTCAGTGACGCGGCTGAACGCGAGCGTTGACGGGTCAGAGTACTTGTTCAAAAACAACTTGGCGGTTTTGTGACCGCTCTACCCGTGAATCACCATCGAAAACGGGAAGCTATTCCGTAACAAGTGCAAACGAGCCAATAATACCTGCTTGCGTCTGTGTTCATCTGCGTTCATTCCGCTCCACCGTCTCGTAGCGCTTTCCCCGTCCGGCGCTCCGGGGGAGCCCCGGACCTGGGCCTGTTCACCGGCCGCCAGTTTTCGTCGGCTGGACGAGATCAGCCTTTCCGTACCCGCCGCCGCCCGGCGTGCGAATACTCAGCACGTCGCCCGCCTGCAACGAGATCGTCCCTTTGCCCGGCAACGATTGCTCAATTCCCTTTCTGATGAGGATGTTCTTCCCTCGCTTCCCGGGTTCCCCGCCTGCCAGGCCGTACGGAGCCCGGCGGCGCCGCTCGCTGATCAGGCTGGCTTCGGCGTCGCACAGCACCTCAATGTCGCGCCGGATCCCATCGCCTCCCCGGTAACGGCCGGCGCCTCCCGAGCCCGCCCGCACCTGGTAGCGCTGCACACGGAGCGGGTAGCTGTACTCGAGCGCCTCTACCGGAGTGTTGAGGGTGTTGGTCATATGAGAATGGACGGCCGAAGGTCCGTGGGCGCTTGGCCTGGCCCCCATCCCACCCCCAACCGTCTCATAGTAGGCAAAGGGGAGGCCGCGCTCTCGATCCCAACCCCCTATGGTCAGATTGTTCATCGTCCCCTGGCTGGCTGCGGGCACCCGTTCCGGGCATGCCTGCGCCAGCGCGCCCAGCAGCACGTCCACGATCCGCTGCGATGTCTCCACATTGCCGGCCGCCACCGGCGCCGGCCTGGAGGCGTTCACCACCGTTCCCTCCGGGGCGATCACCTGGATGGGTGCCAGGCAGCCGCTGTTGTTGGGGACGTCCAGCCCGATCAGGCAGCGAAAGACGTACTGGACGGTCGAGATGGTGACCGCCTGCACTGCGTTCACGCTGCCCGGTTGCTGCGGTGCCGATCCGGAGAAATCGACCGTTGCGGTGTCGCCCGCAATGGTGACGCGCACGGTGATGGGAACCGGCTGATCATCCAGTCCGTTGTCGTCCAACGCATCAGCAAAATGGTAGCTCCCATCGGGCAACGATTCCAGCAAGCGGCGGGTCATGCGTTCGGCGTAGACCAGCAGCCGTTCCATATAGTGGGATACTCGTTCCCGGCCGTGATGATTCACCAGTTCAGTCAGCCGGGCAGCGCCCCGCCGGTTGGCTGCCAACTGCGCCCGCAGGTCGCCCGCGCGCTCGTCCGGCGTCCGCACATTGGCCAGGATGAGGTCCCAGACCGCCTCGTTGATCTCGCCCCCCAGAACCAACTTGACGGGCGGGATGATCAATCCCTCCTGGTAAATCTCCCGTGCCACCGGCATCGAACCGGGTGTCATGCCCCCCACGTCTGCGTGGTGGGCGCGGCTGGCGCTAAAGCCGTACGGCCGGTCACTGCCAACAAAGATGGGTGTGATGAGCGTTATGTCCGGCAGGTGAGTGCCGCCCCGAAAAGGGTCGTTCACGATGATCACGTCGCCCTCTGCCAGCGGCTGCACCTTGGGCTCGCTCAAGGCCTGAGCCACCGAGAGCGGCATCGAGCCGAGGTGAACCGGGATGTGGGCTGCCTGGGCGATCATGCTGCCTTGCGCGTCAAACAGCGCGCAGGAATAGTCACGCCGCTCCTTGATGTTGGGCGAGTAGCTCGACTTGCGCAGCACCACCCCCATCTCTTCCGGGATGGCCGCCAGCAGGTGCCTATAGACCTCGAGCCGAATCGGGTCGTCGGTGTGGGCTTTCTGTTTCGACACTTGGTACTTGTTCAATAGCAGCTCGGCATTCTTGTGGCCGCAGAGTGCACCTGATTCACCATCCAAAACGGGAAGTTATTCCTTAACAAGTGCTTGTGATCTCATTCTCAATAGTAGAAAGTAGGGAATAGGTTTCAGACGGCTGTTCCTACTTGCTACTCCTTACCGCCGATCGTTTCGATTATCCCCGTTCTCCCCACGGCTATGATGAGGTTCTGGTAACGGTCCACCTCCACCCGATCCCGCCGGCCGATCAGGATGGTGGTGTCGGTCCGGAGCACCACTGCCGGACCCGGGATCTTGTTTCCCGGTCTCAGCGCCTCGCCCCGGTAGAATGGAATCAGCTCCCTGCCTGCGTCCAGAACCACCGGCCGCCGATCCAGCAGAGCGGGACTGGGATCGGGACCCGCGAGGGGCAGCGCCGGGAGGGGCGGGCGGCGAACCGCGCCCACCGCGCGCAGGCGTACATTGACGATCTCTAGTGGCGTCTCTTGGCTCGCGTATCCGTACGCCTTTTGGTGCGCCTCGCGGAACCTCTCCCGGACACTCGCACCAAAGGGCACTGTCAACTCGTAGGATTGGCCCTGGTAGCGGATATCCAGCATTGGTTCAACTACGATCTCTGACCGGTGAACTCCCTCGGCCAGCAGGTCGCGCACGCCCGCGCGGGTGAGCGGCTGGAGCCGTTTCTCAAGCGCGGCGAGTGGCGTGTCGCCGGGCAGCATGACGGTTTGCGTATAGTCCTTGATCACGTCCGCCATAAGCATGCCCAGTGCGGAGAGGGTGGCGGCGTAGGGGGAGATCAGCACTCGCTGGATCCCCAGCCGGCGGGCCAGATCGGCCGCGTGCAGGCCGCCGGCCCCTCCAAAGGAGACCAACGTGAAATCGCACGGGTCGTGGCCCCGTTCCAGGGAGATCACCCGCAGAGCGCGTTCCATCTGCGCATTCACCACGTCAATGATGCCCAGTGCGGTCCGTTCCAGAGGGAGCCCCAACTCGGCCGCCGGCCGGCCAATCGCCTCCCGGGCGCGTTCCGGGTCCAGTTGCATGGCGCCGCCCAGGAAATGGTCCGCCGCCAGCCGGCCGAGCACCAGGTTGGCGTCCGTCACGGTGGGAAAACCCGCAGGGCGCCGCCCCGCGTCGTCTGGCCTCCCAAGTCCGTAGCAGGCCGGGCCGGGGTCCGCGCCTGCGCTCGCCGGCCCAACCCGCAGCGCCCCGCCCGCGTCCACAGCCGCAATCGAGCCACCTCCAGAGCCAACCGTGTGGATGTCCAGCATCGGGATGCGGAGTGGGCAGCCGCCGACCTCCGCTTCGGTGGTGGTGCGCAGTGTTCCCTCGCAGAGCGAGACGTCAGTGGAGGTCCCACCCATGTCAAAGGTGATCAACCGCGAGTAACCGGCCGCCTCGCCCACCGCTTTGGCCCCGACCACGCCCCCGGCCGGGCCCGAGAGGATGCTGCGGACGGCGCTGCGCCTGGCTTCGGTGGCGCTGATGCTGCCGCCGTTCGATTGCATGATGCGCAGGCTGTCCCCGGCGTGCCGGTTCTCGATCAGCGCCTCCTCCAATCGGCCTAGATACCGGTCCATGATCGGCGAGACGTAGGCGTTCACTACCGTGGTGCTGGTTCGTTCGTATTCCCGGTACTCGGGCAGGATCGCGGATGAGGGGGAAACGAAAAATCCGGCCGTCCGCAACTGCTGCGCGATAGCTTGTTCGTGCGCTGGATGAAGAAAGGAAAAGATGAGGCTGATGGCCACCGAGGTGATTCCCTCCGCCTGAAGGAAAGGAATCATTGAATCAATCTCGGCCGGGTCCAGCCGTTCCAGCACCTGGCCGTGGCAGTCCACCCGTTCGCCCACCTCCAGTCGCCATCTGTCAGGGACCAGCGGGGCGGGTGGGTCGGCGAACAGGTCATACCGCGAAGGACGATGCTGCCGCCCGATCCGGAG
>WSZX01000238.1 GCA_013139935.1 Ardenticatenales bacterium | reverse complement strand
TTGTGAACGGTTCCGAGCCGGCCGGATACAGCAGCAGTCCAGTTGAGGTCATTACTCCCCACGCGTCCATCAACTTCGTCACTCCGGGCGATCCGGGTGGCTACTATGCGGGCAAGAATTTCGTCGGGGAAGGGTATGATTATGCTACCCAAGCGTGGGCGGACCCCTGGAACTTTGACGAGGTATCTGACCTTATTCGGTCCCACAGCCTGAACGGCACAGCGGCCGTCAACGGATCGCTCACGGCCGAGATCGGGGGCATCGATCCGTACTTTTTCCTGTTGTTTCCCGGACTGCCGAGCGCCATCAACCTGAATACCGGCGACCAACGTCCCATTGATACAAGCAAGTACACGCGCGCCTCCTTCCGGTTCTGCACTGACGTACACCACCTGTTCCAACAGGCACGCTTGTATTGGTATGACGGCTACACAGACGGCAATGCGTACCCATCCCGAATCATCTTGTTGGATAGCGGATGCAAACTGTACATTCGCGATCTCTCTAATCAAACCGGCTGGCAGGGAGACATCACCGGCTTGCGTTTCGATCTGGACTATCTTGAGACGGGCGACCGCTTCTCCATCGACTGGTTCCGGCTGACCGAAGCCCCTGACTGGTCCAACTCGTACCAGATCTGGTGGACGGAGCTCGGCCCATCTGGCAAACCGCTGCAGTTGTTCCTGGATCCTGATGCCTCAGGATATGATGGCCACATGATCGCAGAGGTGTTTGATGCACCCGGCGTGGGAAATGTAGATTGGGGCAGTGTCGATACCGGCCTTCCGCTTCCACAGGACTTCCAGCCAGGACCCTATTATGTTTATGCAAGGGTGGGCGGTCAACCGGCCGGGTACAGCGGCGCCCCCATCGTGATCAATCAAGCTCCAGCTATTCATTTCGCAAACCCCAGCTATACGACCGGACGGGATTATGCCACGAACCAAGGCAATCCATGGGACATGGACAGCAGTGGCACTGACGGCGTCGTGCGCGGAAGCATAGCGCACCGGTTCGAGGGAGGGCAGGTCGTTGCACGCAATACTGGTGGCGATCCGGGATTTCAGTTCAATGTCCCGGTTTCCATTGACACAAGTTACTACAGGTACTTCAGCGTCGAATTGCAGAGCCAGTACTCCTTTTACGACGCGCGGGGCGGAATGGCCCGCTTGTACTGGTTGAATGACTGGTATTACCCGACGACCACAGAGGACTTGGTCATCAACGCAACAGCTCAGTGGCGCACGTATTCGCTGGACCTGAGTCAGACTCCGCTCGAGCCCGGCCGGGTCCAGAACCCTTGGACCTCATCCAATTGGCAGATATTACGATTTGACCCCAATGAGAACGTCACTGGCATTGACTGGGAATGGCGAATTCGCGATGCAAAGCTGACGGGCCCGCCAGAGGCTGATCCGTACATCCCCGTTCAGTGGGAAATAGATAACCCCGAAGATGAGGACGTGCTCTTGACCCTGTACTATGATACGGACAACAGGGGCTTGGACGGTGTCCAGATCGAACAAGGCGTTTGGGCCATTGCGGAGAGTTCAGGGTCCGACCCGGTACACTCCGTGAGTCGGGTCGATGCTGGCTATTATGTCTATCTGCCGTCGGTCACACACAATTACTGCCCGGGCGACTGCGTCGTTTGGGATACCTCCGACATCGCCAAGGGCGAGTACTATGTCTACGCCTGCCTCGATGACGGTGTCAACCATATTTGTCGTTACAGCGACGTTCCGGTACTCGTGAAATAGAGCCGAACCCTCACTCCGCATCAGGATACGCAGCAGCATTAGAGGGTGTCCTTCTGTGCTCACCAGAATGGGATCTTGATGGATCGTAAGGGCAACGACCTGGACCCACACATCAGGCGATTTCTGATAGCAGCCCTGCTCGTGGGTAGTCTGTTCCCGCTGTGGGTGGCTACCCGTCGTCATCAGTTTCTGAACGACGACACCTACATCACACTGACCTACGCCAAGTCCCTCGCGGCCGGGAACGGCTTTGTGTTCAACCATGCGCCAGCAACACTGGGCACGACTGCTCCCCTCCTCACCCTTATCGTAGCCACATTGTCTGCCCTGTTTCCCTGGATAGAGCCAAGTCTCATAGCAGTCCTATTCACGGCCGCGTGCTGGGCGGGCATCGTCTGGGTCGTGTTTCTCTTTCGCCGCCAACTGGACCTGAATGATTGGCAGGCGACCGTGATGGGACTGGTCATCATTGCTTCGGGGTGGGTGGATTTCCTGGGCATGGAAGCCTATCTATTCGCGCTCCTGCTGGTTCTCGGCGTCGTCCTGTTCTACCGTCGGCAATGGCTTCTCGCAGGGGGCAGCGTTGGGTTGCTGTTCCTCACCCGGGGCGAGGGGATCCTAATGCTGCCGTTGCTGGTTGCGGGTAGCCTGATCTATACCGGCAGAGGGGGAACGGTTGGCAAGATGATCCGGCCGGGGCTCCGCATCTTGGCTGGTTTTCTCGTTCCGGCCCTCATGTGGTCAGTCTACTCTCAGTTGACTTTCGGCCGGATCATTCCCAACACACTGTCAGTAAAAATGGCCCAGGAACAGTCTGGCATGTGGCTCTCCTTTCCCGAGCGCTTGCTCGAGTGGATTCCTCTCTGGGAGAGGCAATTCGCTCTTGGACATCGCGGCATCCTGAACATCTGGTGGCTGCTGGTCGCTGTTGGCCTGGGTTCCGCTATCATCGAGAAGCGCAGGTGGTTGCTCTTCCTGGCTTGGATGGGAATGTATGTCGCTGGCTACACGGCACTTCAAGTGGCAGGCTACTGGTGGTACCAGTTGCCGATTCTCTTTGTGCTGCAGGTGTTTGCGGCCTTGGGCCTAGTGAGAATCACTGAAGCGGCAGCCAGAGCAATGGGTAGGCATCGCTTTGCGATGCGGGTTGCACCGGTCATCATCATCTTGCCGGTGCTGCTCTTGCTAATCAAACCGCGAGTCAATCGGGCGCTAACCCACCCGGGGGATGCACGTGCCCCTAGCTATTTGACCCTCTGTCGATGGTTTGGAGACAACACACTACCGTCCCAAAGCATAGCATATATTGAAGTGGGATACCTGGGATACTATACTGACAATCGCATCATTGACCTTTCTGGACTGACAACCCCTGACATCGTTCCCCACGTGGCCACGGGTGATTTTGCGTCGGGCTTTTGGCAACACGAACCGGACTTTTTCGTCTTTCTGCCCGACTTTGGCTGGGCACTGGATGAAATCCGCGATGGGCCGCAGTTCGATCGGTTGTACCAGCCTGTAGCCACCCTTCCAGGGCCGCGAGAGGCAGAATTCGTGATCTATGCCCATCAATAGACAATGAGGAGCAGAACCTGAGCAGGAAAACAATCTGGAGCGCGCTGCTGTTGCCGCTTGTGTTGGCTGCCTGCAGCTTTGTCGACCCCGCCCAGCCCCATCCGGGCGGAGTGTCGGCGGGCGAAATAACCGCTGGGCGCAACGTGGGCCAGACATTCCAGGCGCACCACGATGGCCTGAATGGAATAGAGGTCTTGCTCGCCACCTATAGCCGCGCAAACACGGAACCCGTGGTGTTCCACTTGCGGCTTTCGCCCGACTCGGATGAGGATCTAAGGACCACCACCATTTTTGCGACTGACATAGCCGACAACGAGTTCTATCACTTTGCCTTTAGCCCAATCCCCGACTCGAAGGGCAATCGGTACTATCTCGTCCTGGACTCGCCCACCTCGACTCCTGGGAACGCGATTACAGCCTGGCTCAACGCCGGCGACAGCTACCAGGATGGGT
>WSZX01000390.1 GCA_013139935.1 Ardenticatenales bacterium | reverse complement strand
GGGGAAGCGTGCCAGCCTTGATCATCTCTGCCCACGTCGGTCCCAGTGTCGACGAAACCTCCGGTACCGGGACTGCGGTGGCCGTGGGGAATGTGTCAAGCATTCTTGGACAACTCTGGCGAGAAATTAGTGTCGAACAACTCTGTCCGTTTTGGCTGTCCCACTGCCTGCCCCACTGTTAGCAAGCTGCTCGGCAGCGACAAGGGTTCGCTCCGTTTTTCCTCCGGCAACCCTTGACGCCGCCTTCGCACCTGGCTGGGTGGGGGGCGGCGGTGGAACAGCATTGCGGCCGTTTTGCGGCCGGTTGATCCACGCCTCCTTTGGCACTTCGGGCGGCGTTGGCAACCCGCGTACGAAGCGCTCGGGATGTTCTTCGTAGGCCGCTCGCAGCACCTGCTGACGATGGGCATACACAGCATCCGCCAGACCGTGATGGACTGTCGCTGGCGTCATCAGTCCCAGGCCCGTATGATGGTGTTCGTGGTTGTACCAGTGGAAGAAGTCACACGCCCAGACGCGAGAGTGCTCCCGAGAGCTGAACCTGTCGGGGTAGCCTGGCCGATATTTCATCGTCTTGAACTGCGCCTCGGAATACGGGTTGTCGCTGGACGTGTAGGGCCTGGAAAGACTCTTGGTGACGCCCAGATCGACCAGCAACTGGCCGACGGTCTTCGACTGCATTGGACTACCTCGGTCGGAGTGCAGCGTCAGTTGGTCAGGATCGATCTCTTCTTTGGCACAGGTGGCCGTGATCAGTTGTTTTGCCAGCTCACCCGACTCGCAGTCGGCAATCATCCAGCCGACGACGTAGCGGCTGAAGATGTCGAGGAGGACGTACAGATAGTAGTAAATCCACGTGAAAGATCCCTTGAGCTTCGTGATATCCCAGCTCCAGACCTGATTGGTCGCCGTAGCCAGCAACTCCGGCTTGGTGTAGACGGGATGCTGGAGTTGATTGCGTCTTTCTTGCACCTCGCCCTGCTCCTCCAGGATGCGATACATCGTCCGCCAATGGCACATGTAGACCCCTTCGTCCAGCAACGAGGCGTATACCTCACGCGGCGAGCAATCCCAGAAACGCTTGCTGTTGAGCGTTTGATGCACCTCGACTTTCTCCTCTGGCTTCAGCGCTCGCTGAGGCGTCGGTCGTGGCGTGGGACCACGCTTCGGCTGCCGTACCCAGTACAGGCTGCTGCGCGAAACCCCCAGAACTTGGCAGGCCTTCGAAACGCTGGTGTTCTTGCCCAACTCCTCGGCTGCCTCGATCATGCCCGCCTTCGTGCTCCGTTCTCCTCCGTCGCCAGACCAAGCAGCCGCGAGAGTTTTTTTTGCACCTCGATGATCATCTCAGCCTGCTCCAGACTGTCCTGCAGCCGCTCATTCTCTCGTCGCAGTCTGACCACTTCCCTCTCCAGTTCGTCCTTCCTCTTGCGCCCGCGTTTTCTGGGACGCAATCCCTCAAGCAGTCCCCTTTCTCTCTGTCGTCGCCAGGTCGATAGGTGGGACGAGTACAGCCCTTCCCGGCGCAAGAGGGTTCCGACTTGGCCGGCCTCCGTACAGCTGTCGGCCTCCTCCAACATACGCCACTTGTACTCGGCCGAGAACTTGCGGCGCTTGGCCTTGGGCACAACTTCAGGATCAGGAATGTTGGTTGGTGCGTCATGAAACGTCATTGTCTTGTCTCCTCTGCTCCGATATTCTACACTAATTTCTGGAGCAGAGTTGTCCAACCTATATTGGCACAGAGGGAAACAAGCAACGGAAAACTACATGAGTAGTTATTATCGGTATCGCTTCGAGGATTACTATCAAAAAGTGAAATGCCCCCTAATGATGTTGGCGGAGAAAGAATCAGGAGATGAGCGGGAAAAGGCTGCGATGAAAGGACTAGGAGAATTAGCAGAGCAGGGGGAGATCGTAGAAGTTGGCGGATGGGCGCATCCATATTGCTGGTTCCTAAATCCAGAGGACGCATGTAAAGCGATATTGAAATTCCTGGGCAACACAGCCCATCAAAAACGAAGAGGTCAAGAATGGGTAGAAGGATTATTGCAGGCTAACCCAAATCGCAGCAGACCGGGCTCCGCCCGAGGGTAAGCGGCGCGATTCTGAGAATCTCAGTCTGGGCAAAGCGGACATCAACGCCAATCCGCCAGCGACTGAAAATTGAGAGGCTGGCCCTGCGACAGAATATGGTTAGCTGAACTGTTGCGGATGAACTGGCCACGGCACTGCAAGTGGCGATGCGCACCACAATGCAGGCACAGGGCGCTACGTTGGCGTCATTCCACATATCCACCAGTTGAGCGGCGACAGTCGATACGAAAGGTCTTCTGAAATGCGAATCGGAGTTGTCAGCGATCCCCACGGTTGCTTGGTCGGGCTGAAAGCTGCCCTCGACTGGTTAGGGAAAGAAGGCATAGATTCAATCGTCTGCGCTGGGGATGTGGCAAACTTTGGCCCCCACCCGAATGAATGCATTGCTCTGCTGGCTGAGCGGAGCATTCCGAGTGTGCAAGGGAACTGCGACCGCAACTTGCTCTCGTCGTCTCAAACTGCTGCCCATTCGGATGTGCGCGCGAGTCAGCTTGCTGCTATTGACAACTGGTGTAGGGAAAAACTCACGACGGCCAGTCATCA
>WSZX01000330.1 GCA_013139935.1 Ardenticatenales bacterium | reverse complement strand
CGGCGCAGTTTGCGGCGCCTGGCAAGGAGTTGGGGCCATCGATCAGGCGATGCTGGACGAGATTGAGCGCGTCAATGGGCTTGATCTGGAGACCATCGCCCGGGATTTGGCCGCGGTGAGCGAGGGGATGCGATGAGCAGGCCACAGGTAGGCTTTAGCATGCACCCGCGTTGGATCTATGGCAGCACGCTGGGCGAATTCCTGGGGCGGTTGCGGACGGCCGGGCTAGAAGCCCTGGAATTTGGCCTGGATGCCAACGACGCTGACTGGCCACGCTTTGAGCCAATGATGGATGACTGCCGGCAACTGGGCTTTGCCCTCTGCTCCCACGCTCCGTACAAGCCACCCTATACCATCGCCGGCTTTGCCGGTCATAGGAGAGCAAACATCGAGGCCGACTATGCCGCCATGCTTGATGTGGCTGCTCGCTTTGGCGATACGACGGTGGTCATCCACGGGGCACAGTCCGCTACCCGGCCGCGGCAAGAGCTTGTTGCCGACACGGTCGCCTTTCTCCGCTGGGCGCTGGGCCGCTACCCCTCGTTGACGTTGGCGTTGGAGAACCTGGTGTTCGACCCCGACAAGGTCAAGATCGGCGCTGATCGGACTGAGGTGCTGCGAATAGTTGAAGAGATCAATGACTCGCGTCTGGGTATCTGCTGGGACCTGGGTCATGATGTAGTGAATGGCTGTTACGATCTACCGAATCAGGTGTGGCTTCAGCACATCTGCCACGCGCATCTGCACGATGTCAGCGATCAGGGCGTTGACCACTATCCGCTTATTCATGGGCGCGTACCCGTCAGGACGTGGCTGCCGGCGCTGCCGAGGGCCGGCTTTTCCGGCATCGTCTCCCTGGAACTCAAAGGGGGACAACTTGCCGCATTGGAACTGGAACAGATTATGGAGATGGTGGTAAACAGTACCAGCGAGGCTCATCGCTTGCTCACGACCTCGAGTTGAGGGCGGAGGCATTGAGAGACCAGCACTGTTCAAGGAGGCGTCGGATGATGATCAAAGGAGAACACTATAGGAGCCGTTGGTGGCATCGCTGGGGAGAAGAAACATTCTCTGCGTATCTCTACCTGCTGCCCAGCCTGTTGGTCTTTGGCGCTTTTGTCTTCTTTCCTCTCATTTTCTCTTTCTACGCCAGCCTGACCCGTTGGAACTTGCCCTACAAACCCATCTTTACCGGTCTGGAGAACTATCGCTATCTGTTCACCGACGAGATTGGCTCCCGTGACTTCTTTTTTGCCATACGCAATAGTTTCTACTATGCCTTGGGGGTCCCGCTTAACATGCTCATCTCGCTGCTGGTGGCACTCTTTCTCAACCAGCGCCTACGAGGGGTGGGGATATTTCGCACAGCCTTTTTTCTGCCCACCATCACTTCCACCGTCGCCATCTCGGTGGTTTGGATGTGGATATACCATCCGGCCGATTATGGCCTGGCCAACACCATCTTACTAGAGTTGGGATTGTCGCCTTTGCGCTGGCTGCGCGACCCTGCTTTGGCAATGCCGGGACTCATTGTGATGGGTATCTGGCACGGTATGGGATACAACATTATCATATTCTTGGCGGGCTTGCAGAACATCCCGCATCATCTGTTCGAAGCGGCCGAAATCGATGGGGCTGGCGTCTGGGCCCAGTTCCGCAAGGTTACCTGGCCCCTGCTAGGGCCAACGACCTTTTACATCGTGGTCATTGGGGTGATCAACTCCCTCAAGGCGTTTGCCCAGATGGATGTGATGACTCAAGGGGGGCCGCTGGGGGCGACCACGACGATTACCTACTTTCTCTACCAGGAGGCCTTTGAGCGCTATACGATGGGGCGCGCGTCGGCCGTGGCCTGCGTGTTGTTTGCCCTGCTGTTGTTATTGACGGTGATCCAGTTCAAGGTCGCGGGCTCGCGGGTGCACTATGAATAGAAGGGGAGGGTGAGAGTTATGGTCAGCCAAGCAGGTGCAGTTACCCGAACCAATCTCTGGCAGTCCAAGCGGGCGAGAAAGATGGCCTTTGCTGCCTTTTGGTACATTCTCCTGGGCCTCACGGCCGTGATGGTGATGATGCCCTATCTTTGGATGGTATCGAGTTCGCTCAAAGACACGGGAGAGCTCTTTACCTATCCGCCTACCTGGATGCCGCAAGTGTTGCGCTTTCAGAATTACGTGGATGCCTGGAACGCGGCTCCGTTCGGGCGCTACTTTTTCAACAGCGTAGTCGTGGCGGCGGCTGTAACGGTGGGGCAGCTCGTCACCTGCTCACTAGCCGCCTTTGCTTTTGCCCGTATGAACTTCAAGGGCAAGAACCTGATGTTCACCATCTTTATCAGCACGACGATGATATCTACTCAGGTGACCGTTGTACCTTCCTACCTGGTGCTCAAGGAACTGCAGTGGCTAGACAAGTATCAGGGGCTGATTGTGCCCTTTTTGGCCAACGCCTTTGGTGTCTTTATGCTGCGGCAATACTTTATGACCATCCCGCGTGACCTGGAGGACGCGGCCAGGCTGGATGGGTGCGGCCGGATGCGTTTTCTCTGGGCGGTAGTGCTCCCGCTCTCAAGACCGGTGCTGGCCGCCCAGGCTCTTTTCGCCTTTATGGGCAACTGGAACTCTTATCTGTGGCCCCTCGTCGTCACCACCAGCGAGCGCATGCGCACCTTGCAGATCGGGCTGCGCTATTTCGTCAGCCAGGAAGGTGGCACCCAGTGGGGCCTTTTCATGGCAGCAACCGTCTTTGTTTCGTTGCCGGTCGTGGTGTTTTATTTTGTGATCCAGAGGTCGTTTGTGGAGGGCATAGCGTCTACTGGACTGAAGGGCGTCTGATATGCACAACAGCGAGTTGGAAGGGGCGAATGGGCCGGTGGTAGAAGATATGTCTGCTCTCGCACTCGTCGCTGTGTACCACATTGAATAGGAGGTGAACAAAGAGCAACAGGAGTGAATTTCGGCAACCGGGGAGTCATAAGCACTTGTTAACACTTGCTGAGGAATAACTTCCCGTTTTGAATGGTGATTCACGGATAGAGCGGTCACAAAAGGACCAAGTTGTTTCTGAACAAGTACTAGGGAATGACTTCCCGTTTTCAATGGTGATTCATGGGTAGAGCGGTCACAAAAACGCCAGGTTGTTTCTGAACAAGTACAAAGAGAGATACTGAAGGAGGAGGTTATGATTGAATGCAAAAAAGTGCTTCCAGTGCTCATAGCCGGCCTGCTGCTTCTGGCCGCCTGTGGTGGTCAAGAGGCCACACCGACGCCGGCCGCTGAGACAGTCGTGGGTGAGACGCCGGCGGCCGAGGCAGTCGTGGATGAGACGCCGGTGAGTGAGGCGCCGGTCAGCGAGACAGCTATTGACCGGACTTTCGAGTTGGAATTCTGGTACGCGCTCGCCGGTAGCTCTGGACAGGCGGTCGAGGCCCTGGTGGAACAGTTCAACACGTCGCACCCCAATATCCAGGTCACTGCCACCTACCAGGGCAGTTATGCTCAGGTGATGGGCAAAGTGTGGAACGCCATCTATGCCGAGCAGACTATGCCGCACGTAGCCCAGGTGGGTGGAGGGCCTCTACTTGGGGAAACCGGTTCCATCGTCCCTATCACAGAGTTCACCGACGGTCCCAACGGCATAGACCGTTCGCTCATCCACGACGCTTTCTGGGGCTATAATACGACCGGGGGGCAGATCTGGAGCATGCCCTTCAACAACAGCGTGCCGGTACTCTACTATAACCGGGACCTCTTTGTAGCGGCCGGGCTCGATCCTGACAAGCCGCCCACGACGTGGGATGAGGTCATCGAATACGGCCAAAAGCTTACCCAGGACACCGACGATAATGGCCAGATTGACCAGTGGGGTTACAACACCCACTCGGACACGCACTGGTATCTGAGCGCAATGTTCATGGGGAACGGAGCTCAGATT
>WSZX01000110.1 GCA_013139935.1 Ardenticatenales bacterium | reverse complement strand
AGGAACTGTCCTCGTCTAGGAAAGAGACCCGGCCACAGAGATTAGATGCCTTTTCAACCAAAAGCCCATCAAGAACTGACCATCGACGGCGTGCTCTTCCGCTGTGCCGAACACCCCAACGCGCCCGATATCCCCCATGCACAGGAGGGAAATTCGGCGGTCGTCTACCAGCTTGAGGCACAAGAAGACCAGCGCGCGCTCAAGGTCTTTCACCCTCGCTTCCGCGCCCTGCACTTGGTCTCGCCTCCCGATCAGATCGCATCCCTGGCCTCTCTCCCTGGCCTACAGGTCTGCCAGCGCACCATCCTCACTCCCAGTCGCCATGCCGAACTCCTTCGTTCCTTCCCGGGCCTGATCTACGCAGTCCTCATGCCCTGGGTGGAAGGACCAACCTGGCAAACAGTCCTGTTAAGCAGGAATGACCCGTCTTGGTCACCCTTCAATCCAGAGCAATCTCTCTCCATCGCCCACGCCTTGGCGCGGGTTCTGCTCTCCATGGAAGAGCGCGGCATCGCCCATTGCGACCTCTCCGCCTCCAACTTGATCTTCTCTCCCGATCTCTCCCAGGCCACGGCGGCCCTGGTCGACGTCGAAGGCATCTACGCCCCCCGCCTCTCCCGACCGGAGTTGCCGCCGGCCGGGTCGCCGGGCTATGCACACCAGACCGCCTCGCAGGGATTGTGGAACGTCAAGGCCGACCGGTTTGCCGGCGCGGTCCTCCTGGCCGAGATCCTCGGCTGGAGCAGCGACAAAGTACGGCAAGCAGCCTGGGGAGAGAGCTACTTCCAGGCCGAGGAGATGCAGCGGGATAACAAACGCTACGAGACCTTGATCACCAACCTGCGAGCTACCTGGGGAGATGCAGTTGCGGGCCTGCTTGCCCGTGCCTGGCAGTCGAATACACTGGCCGAATGCCCCACCCTGGGAGAGTGGCTGGTAGCCCTGCCGGACAAGGCTCCTCCACTCACGGTCGAGGTTGGCGCGAGGGCACGGGATCCGTCGGCCGCGGCCGGTCTTGAAATCTCGCCGCTCATCCTGCAGGCTGAACAGGCAGCCACCGAGGGCAGATTGGACGCTGCTTTGGCTCTCTACCACCACGTCACCCGGATTGCCCCCCCCAAACTCACGGCGGACCTGAGGAACCGCATCAGGACCCTGGACGGACAGCAGCGCGCGGTTCCCGGCTGGAGCTGGCTGCTGGGGCGGGTGGTGGCGTTCGCCTTCCTGATGGGCCTGACCGGATTCGGCTTTGGCTGGTGGCCCCCGACGGCAGAGCCAACGCCAATGGCTACTGCTCCACTGGCGGCTGCACTGGCGGCTGCCCCAACATCGACTCCAACTGCGATCCCCACATCGACCGCCACTACGGCCGCCCCACCAACAGCGACTCTCACCCCGACTCCCACCGCTACGCCGACCCCCATCATTGCTCTCGGCGACACCTGGATGCGCCCGGGCGACAGAATGGAAATGGTCTATGTCCCGGCCGGAGAATTTGAAATGGGTAGCTCCGACGGCGGTAGCGATGAACTTCCGGTGCATAGGATTCTGATGGATAGCTTTTGGATCGACCGCACCGAGGTGACCAACGCCCAATACCGTCGGTGTACAAAAGCGGGTGTGTGTGACGCGCCTACTGAATGTGACTGGGGAGGTTCAACATACGAAAACGCGGTACAAATGGGCCAGCCGGCATTCTGCGTGGACTGGTACAGCGCGCAAGCATACTGTGAATGGGCAGGTGGGCGCCTCCCCACCGAGGCAGAGTGGGAGTACGCCGCGCGCGGTCCCGCCGCGAACGTCTATCCGTGGGGAAACGCGTTCGACGGAGGACTATTGGACTCTTGTGATGCTACCTGCGAGTACAACCACCGGAATCCAGCCTTCGACGACGGCTATGCGCGGGTGGCGCCAGTCGCCTCGTACCCAGACGGCGCCAGTTGGAGCGGCGCGTTGGACATGGCAGGCAATGTGTGGGAATGGGTATCGGACTGGTACGGCTACAGCTACTATCGTGTCTCGGCCGCCCAGAACCCCACCGGGCCGTCGTTCGGCAGCTTTCGGGTACTGCGTGGCGGCAGTTGGTTTGACAATGAGAGGAATGTTCGCTCGGCCAACCGATTCTTCTACAACCCGTCCTATCGCTACTACCGCGTGGGGTTTCGGTGTGTCGCGGCCGGCCCAGAAGGGAGCACCGGGCGAAGCCATTCCGTGGGCACACCGCCTCCCGCGCTGGATAGGGTCACTGAATGAGCAGGACAACGGACCGCGGCGCCATGCCAGCCCTCTGCATCACCGATGGGGCGGGTATATTCTGCCTCTGATCAAGAAAACCAAGACCATTTCACCAGGAGGATATCTAGATGACCTTCCAGATGATTCTCACCGAAATCCACGAGCGTGTAGGGCTGATAAGGCTCAATCGCCCCAAGGAACTCAACGCGCTTAACCCTCAGCTGCTGGGCGAACTGCTAGAGGCGGCGGACGCTTTTGATGCCAACGACGCCATCGGCTGCGTGGTTATCGCCGGAAACGACAAGGCGTTCGCGGCCGGGGCGGATATCAAACAGATGGCGAAAGCCAGCCCGGTGGCGATGCTCGAATTGGTCTACATTGATCTTTGGGATCGGCTGGCGGAGATTCGGAAACCGATCATTGCAGCCGTAAGCGGCTATTGTCTGGGAGGCGGCAATGAATTGGCAATGGCCTGCGACATGATCATCGCCAGCGATACGGCCAAGTTCGGCCAACCCGAGATCGGGATCGGGGTTATTCCCGGGGCGGGCGGAACGCAACGATTGGCACGGGCAGTGGGCAAAGCTCTGGCAATGGAGATGGTGCTCAACAACCGCTGGCTGTCGGCCGAAGAGGCGCTGCAGCATGGACTGGTCAATCACGTGTACACGGTGGATAGCTACCTGGATGAGGCGCTCAAACTGGCTGCGGGGATTGCCAACCAAGCTCCAGTCGCAGCGCGAATAGGCAAAGAGGCAATCAACATGGCCTTTGAGACTAGCCTGGCCAGTGGAATCGCCCATGAGCGCAAACTGTTCTACCTGCTCTTTGCCACCCAGGACCAAAAAGAGGGGATGGCCGCATTCAAGGACAAGCGCGAACCAAAATGGCAGGGCAAGTGAGCCTCGGGTCGAGCTGGAGCACCCCATGAAGACTGTCAGAATTGAAAAGCTGGGCAAGGAGATCCAGAGCCACGGATTGGACTGTCTGACGCTGGTCCCGGGGGCGAATCTCTTTTACATCACCGGTCTTTCCCTGCGCCTGAGTGACCGGCCGACGGTCGCCTTCTTCCGACCCGGCCAGCCGCCGGCGCTCGTCCTGCCCTATTTGGAGGCAGGCAATGCGGCCGGCATGCCTGACGTGCAGCTCTTTCTCTGGTCCGACGAACAAGGCTACCAGGATGCTTTTCAGCGCGCCTGCGCCGCATTGGACCTTGCCGGGTCACAGATTGGCGTTGAAGCATTCGCCATGCGAGTGGTAGAGGCCCGCCTGTTGGAGAGAAACGCTCCTGGGAGTCACATCATCCCGGCGGATGGTGTGATCAGCACACTGCGGATGCACAAGGACGCAGCGGAGCTGGACCGAATGCGCAGGGCAGCCAAACTGGCCCAGGCAGCTCTATCCGCCGTGCTGGAGCAATTCCGTCCGGGAATGACCGAGCGCGAGGTAGCATCGCTGCTCAAGCTGTCCATTCTGGAAGCCGGTTCGGATGATGTCTCTTTCAACCCCATCGTCTCCGCCGGCCCCAACAGCGCCAACCCCCACGCCCATCCCACCGATCGGCCGGTGGCCGAGCACAGTGCCGAGTTCCTGCTGTTTGACTGGGGCGTGTATGTGGAGGGGTACGCATCCGACATCACCCGCACTTTTCCCATAGGGGAGATGGAGCCCGAGATGCGCCGTATATACCAATTGGTTCGAGATGCCAACGCCGCCGCCCAGGCAACCGTGAGACCGGGCGCAACCTGCGACCAGGTTGACCGGGCCGCCCGCCGTGTCATCATAGCCGGGGGTTATGGAGACCGTTTCATCCATCGCACCGGGCACGGCCTCGGCCTTGAGGTCCACGAGCCTCCGTTTATCGTCGCTGGCAATGAGACTGTGCTGGTTCCGGGGATGACCTTCACCATCGAGCCCGGCATCTACCTGCCGGGTCGGGGGGGAGTGCGGATCGAGGATGATGTCGTCGTCACCAAAGAAGGCTGCGAAAGTTTGACCACCTTCACACGCGACTGGACCCCCATCGGCTGACGGGCATCAAGCCTGCAATGCCTGCCCTACTCCCGCCGCTCGTTGCCACCGCGTACCAGATAGATTCCCGGAAGGCTGACTAGCGTCGTTGCTCCCTTGATGATGATATTGGAGAGGACTATCCCCCAAACGACAGCCGGCAGCAGCCTGCCACCAAAGGCCAACCAGCAGAACGTCAAAGAATCCAGCGGCACACTGACGGAATTGCTGACCAGCACCCTCGCCCATTCGTAGCGTCTCGTCACACGCCGAACCCAGAGCCGGTACACCTCCGTGTCCACCAGTTCAGAGAGCACTTCAGCGATGATGGATGCGACCACGATCCGCCAAGTTGGAGATAGGACAAGACCAAACTCTGGTTGCGGGCCTACCGACGGATCGCCCGGCAGTCTGGACACCAACCAGAATAGTCCGGCCATGCACAGATTGATTGCCGCTGCGGTGAGGATCAGCACGCGCGCCGCCCTGGCGCCCAGCGCCTTGTGAATCATATCTCGCAGAGTAAAGGTCAGCGGATACACAAGCGTACCGGCGTCCACGGACACTCCAGCCAGCAGCACGATCCGAAGGCTGGCGATGTCAGCCATCAGTTGAGCCGCAACGTACGCAGACACTACGATCATTGGTGCGATCGTCATGGCTTTTCTCCTACCCTTACCTCTCTGCTCTGTGGCATGGCGATATGATCTGCACTCTGGCCATCAGCCGCAATTGCTCCATTATCATACACCGGCCCGACAGAACCGCAACCGGCGCAGCATAACTCTTCCGATTCGAGACCTGGCAGGGTGGGGAGCCAAACGTGGTAGCCGCCAGGGATGTCGGCCATATGAAGCCGTCACCCGGGCAATCTGGTTAGGCCGCTTGGTCTCAAAGCCCCGTGCTACCCCCCACTCGGCGCTGAAGCGTCGGCAAGTGCAATGCTTCGCGCCCCATTCCCCTCCGCCGCTAGTTTCCCCTGCGCAGGCCGGAACGGCAGAGAGAAGGCTGCCTTGTCTGTGTCTCGACACCTCACATGGGGAGGGTGTTGAAAAAAGGGCTGCAGCGACGGGAGAGATGGGATTGGGGCGCAAAGTGCCCCCTTCGCCACACCTGCCAGCTTTCCTGTGCAGCACCGGAACTGCAAAGGAGAAGACGCCTCGCTTGTTTTTCCACACTCATATGGGCGCGCGTGCGCTTGATATCTTGTTTCAGTTGCGGTATAGTAGCTATTGATGCTATAATGCCGAATTTGCTTTGGTAGAATGATTGGGCGATTGTCGCGCTCTGAGGCCCGCCCGTCAACTAGGTACGTTGGCCGATGCCATTATCAAGAACCAGCAACGCGACTCAAGTTGCCAATGACGAGGCCCTGTCGCCCGAGCAGTTGGCCCTATTGGAGCGTGCCCGTGCGGATGGATGGGTCACGCAGGACCAGATTCTCGCAGCGACCCCTGATGCGGAGACCAATCTAGACAACCTGGACGAGTTGATGGCTGCCCTCCAGGAAGCAGGCATACTGGTGCTTGAATCACCGCCGACGGGCTCGATAAGAGAATCAGTCGCGGGAAAGCCACCCGGGCCGACTTTGGATGAAGAGGCACTCGTGTTGGCTGCTGACATGGACGATGGAGTTGGAGTCTACTTTAAGGAAGTAGGCTATATTCCTCTGCTTACCAGAGAGGAAGAGGTCATGCTGGCCAAGCGGATGGGGGCGGGCACACTGGCACGGGAGCGGCTGCAGGGAAACGAGAACGGCGATCTGATGCCGGAAGAGCACGATCGATACCTTGGAGTGGTCAGGGACGGGCAGGAAGCCTTCAATCACCTGGTGACAGCCAACTCGCGGCTTGTCATTAGCATAGCCAAGAAATACGTCGGCCGAGGGCTATCGTTCCTCGATCTGATCCAGGAAGGTAACGTGGGACTGCTCCGCGCCACCAGCAAGTTCGATTACACGCTGGGGCACAAGTTCTCCACCTATGCGACCTGGTGGATCCGGCAGGCGGTAACCCGCGCCATTGCCGACCACGGCCGGACCATCCGCGTGCCGGTTCATATCGGCGATCAGCTCAACCGGATGATGCGACTCGCGCGCGATCTCACCCAGCAGTTGAATCGCCAGCCGACCACCGCTGAATTGGCCAAGTACTCGGGCCAGCCGGTGGAGAGAATTGAGCAAATGCTCGAATACGCCCGCATACCTGTCTCGCTGGACAAGCCAGTAGGGGAGGACGGGGATAGCCTCCTGGGCGATTTCATTGAGGACGAGGACAGCGCTTCTCCGACCGACCAAGTGTCTCGGGTGATGCTGCGGGAACAACTACTGGAATCAATCGAGATACTCCCACCCAGGGAGCAGCGAATACTGCGCCTGCGCTATGGGTTCCAGGACGGGCAGATGTATACTCTGGCTCAGATCGGCCAGCGGCTGGGCATCACGCGCGAGCGGGTGCGTCAACTGGAAGCCCAAGCATTGGGACGGCTGCGGAATCCGGATCGCCTTGCGAACCTGAGGGACTATTTGGACTGATCCCGGCGGGGGGCATCAGGCCGGCCTTGAAAGTCTATCTTTGTTACACTGAGGGCGAGTTGCTCCGCCCAGGCGCGGCAGTTGTCATCAGGGCAAGAGGTTCTTCGCCGCGAGCGCCAACCCCTCATCGAGTGCCACCCGGGGACTCCAGCCCAGGTCCCGCGTGGCAGCGGCCGAGTTCGCCGACAGTTTCCAAAGCTCTCCCGGCCGGTAGGGCAGAACACCCAACAGCGGCCGGGTTTCCACCTGCATGACTGCGTATAGGCGACTGACGACCTCGCGCAGCGAGTGGGTCCGGCCCCAGCCCAGGTCATAGCTGTGGCCGTCCCGCCCGTTGGCAGCCGCCAGCAGGTAACCACGCACCACGTCATCCACATACACAAAGTCTCGCTCTTGCTCGCCGCCGGTCATGCGAAACGGTTGGCCAGCGCGGGCGGCCAGAATGGCCGCCGGTATGAATGCCTGTGCTGGCTGTCCAGGACCGTATACCTGGAAGGGTCTAACAGTGACAATAGGCCAGCCCTCCACCCGATGATACATGC
This sequence comes from Ardenticatenales bacterium, assembly GCA_013139935.1. Lineage (GTDB taxonomy): Bacteria > Chloroflexota > Anaerolineae > Promineifilales > UBA4811 > GLR113. The sequence continues at coordinate 4,029 of WSZX01000110.1, read as the reverse complement.
GCACTATCGAAAAGGCGGCCGCCTTGGATGCTGCATAGGTGCTGATGGGGCATGGCCCCTGACCACGGTCGTCCGGCTCCCCGCAGTACTCGTATGGGGTACCGGTATGAACCAGGCGGATCAGGGGTGAATCATCGGTAGCGCATTCACAGCAGGCACGGAGCAGGTTTATCGTACCGTGCAAGTTCACCGCCAGCGCCAGATCCAGGGAGAGGAACGGTTCCGTGACTCCCACTGCCGCCAAGTGGAACACGTACTCGGGCCGGCTGGATTCTACGGCATGGCGCACCGCCGCTCCGTCCTGGATATCCAGTGAGAATTGATCGATCTTGGGGGACAGATCCGCCAGCGGAGCAAGATCGGCGGATGGCGACTCAATGGTGCACGTCTCAGCCCCGGCGGCTACCAGCATTGTGGTCAGCCGCCGGCCGATAAAGCCGGCCGCGCCGGTGATGAGGACCCGCCGCTGGCTAAACCGAGCGGCCTCCTCGGCTACCAGGTCTTCCACGGAGATCGTTCCCGCCAGACAGCATCCAACTCCACTGCCTCTTTAAAGGTGTCCATGGAACGCCAATAACCAGAATGCCGATACATCATCAGCTCTCCCGCGGCCGCCAGGGCGGATAGGGTATCACGCTCCAGGTCCACATCGTCTCCGTGAAAATAGTCCAGTACCTCGCGCTGAAACACCATAAACCCCCCGTTGATCCAATGATCCAGGCGTGGCTTTTCATCAAAACCAGCTACCTGGCCGGTCTGATCTGCCTCCACCAGGCCATATTGGGAGCGCGGCTGTACTCCCGTAATGGTTGCCAGCCTACTATGAGACCTGTGAAAGGCCAACAGCGCGTCGATATCTACATCCCCCACTCCGTCCCCGTAGGTCACAAAAAAAATCTCGGCCTTTCCCAGGTAACGAGACACTCGGCCGATGCGCGAGCCTTTCTTGGTCATCAGGCCGGTGTCGACCATGGTGATGCGCCAGCCCTCTTCTTGCGGAGGGCGATGAAAGGTGATCCTGTCCTCCCCTCCCAATGCCAATGTCAGCTCTCGGGTGCTTGCATTGAGTTCCAGAAAGTAGCGCCTGATCTCCGCAGCCATGTGCCCCAGAGTGAGGATAAAGTCGGTGTGCCCAAAAGACGCGAATATGCGCATGACGTGCCAGATGATTGCACGGTCGCCCACGGGCACCAGTTCCTTTTTCGTCTCCCCGGCGCCCCCCATGCGCGTTCCCTCTCCGCCGCAGAGGATAACGACCGGAATCGGAACACTCTCTCTCACGCCTCTTCTCCCTCCATCACCCGGCGGAGGCCAAGGTCAAAAGGCAGGTACACGACACCTTTCTCGGTGACGATACCAGTCAGATAGCGATGTGGCGTCACATCAAAGGCGGGATTGCGAGCGGTAGCACCTTCCGGGGCAATTGATTTGCCAAACAGAGAGGTGACTTCCTCGCCTGGGCGCTCCTCAACCGGGATCTGGTCCCCACTGGGCAGGGAAAGGTCAACCGTCGACCTCGGGGCCACCGAATAAAAAGGCACCCCGTTCTCCTTGGCCATCACCGCCAGGCTGTAGGTGCCGATCTTGTTCGCAACATCACCGTTGCCAGCAATCCGGTCGGCCCCAACCAAGACCAGGTCTACCTGCCCGGTGCTCATAAAGTGCCCGGCCGCGCTGTCGACAATCAGTTCGAAAGGAATGCCCAGCCTCTCCAACTCCCATGCCGTGAGAAGGGCACCCTGGAGCCTAGGTCGAGTCTCGTCAACCAGGACGTGGACCTGCTTCCCTTGTTCGTGAGCAGCCCGGATCACTCCCAGCGCCGTACCGTAATCGACCGTCGCCAGCGCGCCAGTATTGCAGTGATGGAGGACCGTATTGCCATCGGAAATCAGCTTTGCGCCATGGGCTCCAATCCGCTTGTTAGTCGCCACGTCCTCGTCCGCGATGGCATGGGCCTCACGAATCAGCGCGGCTCGGATCTCATCGGCGGTGGTCCACTGCTCGTCCCTCGCCAGTTGTAGCTGGCGTTCGACTCCCCAGACGAGATTCACCGCCGTCGGCCGCGCCAGGGTCAATCGTTCGGCCGCGTCCGCAAGGTCAGATCGCAGCGCATCCATTGTCTCCGCCTCGCTCGTCAGACCAGCCAGCGCCATGCCGTAGGCGGCCGTTGCCCCGATGGCCGGCGCCCCCCTCACAACCATCTTGGAGATCGCCTCTGCAAGCCTTTCGTGGTCGCGATACCCAACAACAGTGAGCTCCCACGGCAGTTTCGTCTGGTCGATCAATCTTACTGTTCCCTTTTCCCATTCAACAGTCCGCACCGCTAGCTCCTTTCCCCCGCATCGGTCCCGCGATGATCCACAGTCGCAACCATGCGCGATCTCAGGTTCTGAGAATACTCGGGATTGTACCACAAGGAAGAGAGTGCCTACAACCTGGGCGCGGACTCGGCGCCAACCCTAGAGGGCATGGAGCAATAAGGGCCCGGCGCGCGGAGAGAGGGAACTGCGCCTTGTTAGCTGCCTGCCCCCCCACCGATGCCGACTTGACTTGCCAAAAACAGGAAAACACTGCATAATGTTGGCAAAGGGGCGTTTGATGGCAGATGTCGAACTGCGCGAATACATAGCCGAAATCGAAGGGATGCTGACGGACGAGGACAATGACCAGGTCATTGCACACTGTCGGCATATCCTCGGCTACTTTCCCAAGAACCTGGCCACATACCGGTTGTTGGGCAAGGCGCTGTTGGAGGAACGCCGTTTTGACGATGCGGCCGCCATCTTTCGCCGCGTCCTCAGCGCTACTCCATACAGCTTTGTCGCTCACATAGGGATGGCGATTGTCGGCGAAGAGGAGGGCAACCTGGAGCAGGCGATCGGGCACATGGAGCGCGCGTTTGAGACTCGATCGGACAATGCTGCCGTTCACTCTGAACTCAAGCGTCTGTGCGGGAAGCGCGATGGCGCCGAACCTTCCCGGATTCGATTGACCGAGGGAGCCCTGGCTCGCCTCTACCTCAGGGGGGCACACTGTTCGCTGGCTGTAGATGAACTGCGGCCGGCCCTCGAGGAGTATCCAGATCGGATAGACCTGCAGGTCATGCTGGCCGAGGCGCTATGGAAGATTGGACGGCGCATCGAGGCAGTCAAAGTCTGTCAGGACATCCTGGAGAGGCTGCCTTTCAGCTTGGATGCTAATCTCATCCTGTATGCAATATGGACCGGTGCTGACGGGGATGAGGAAGCGGCCGCCCATTGGAAAAGGGTGGAAGCGTTGGATCCCTATCTCGCCAGCGAGATCCAAGCCGATACCGGCCCGGCATCCTCGCCCGACCTGCATATCCCGCGACTAGACTACGTTCCGCCTACCCCCGATGAGGTCATGGGCGTACCGGACTGGGTGCGTGATCTCGGGCTCGGTCTGGAGGATCAGGAGCCAGTACCCGGCGCCCAGTTCGTTACCGAGGCATTCTTGCCCGAGACCGAGCCTTTCGATTCTCGCCTCCCCGGCGAAGACCAGGAACTAGTACCCGATTGGCTGCGGGAGATTGCGCTTTCGGAAGCCGAGACCGCTTTGACGGGAGAACAGGATATCGACGGCGACGAGGCAGAGACCGGTGAGAGCACCCCGGACTCATTCCAGGATGTGGCTCCATTGGCAGACGATGAAGGGGTGGAAGAGCCGATTGGTGCGTTCGACACATCGGCCGACCAGCTATCGGCACGCATCCTCACCGAAGAGGACGAGGAAGACAAAGAGGATCTGCCAGAGTGGCTGGCAGAGGCTGTTGAATGGGAGCAGCCGGAACCAGACGCTGCGCCCGATGATGAGGAAGGGCGGGAAGACAACTGGCTCTCCGAGTTTGACGAGGACGTCTCCACAGAGACCGTGCCATCCGAGGAGAGACCAACCGAACTGACCAATGCGGCCGAGCCTTCTGACCAGCTTTCCGATCGGCCGCAAGAGATGCAGGAAGATGAGACTCCTGCTGACGAGTCAGCACTCCTGGAACAACCGGATCAACCT